>CAMDKB010000050.1 GCA_945901195.1 Rhizobium sp. Q54 | reverse complement strand
CACATCAGAACGGCAGAAGTGTCAGCCAAACACACCAGTCCCCTGACCATCGGACCGCCCAGCGAGAACGGCATCCGTAATGAAATTCTATCGCGCTTTCCTGATGTGCCGATGAACATCGTTATCCGGCCAATTCGCAATTCGCTCGGTCCATTCGGATTGGCAATCGGAAAACATCCGGGCGGCGCGCGTTGCGTTTTCGCGTGGCAATGGATTGAAGACTTGCGCGAAGCCACTCCGGGAACGTCGGGAATTGCCAAGATGAATGCGCTGGTGGCTGGCAAGACGCTTGCTGCATCTGTGCGCATCCGCCTGTGTCGCAGCGATTCGACTGTCGATCAACTTGCCTCACAACTTGAAGGCCTGCAGATCGGCTCCCGCACGGCCCTGGACCGTATCGCCACAATGGATCGCAGAAGTCTGGAAGGCGATGTCGTCGCCGTGAGCGGCTCCCGGTCCGGTCAACTCGTCAAGCCGGTTGGCGGCAGCCTTGAAGCGGCAATCACGCGTCCGGTTAAACGTGAATCTGCTCCCGTGCAGGTTGCCCGCACAAAACCAAAGCCACAACCCAAGCGTTATGTGCGCCAGGAACAACCGCAACGGCAGGAAGCGCCACAGGTACAGGCCGCTCCCGCCTACGTGCCCCCACAGCCCCAGCAAGCCCCACCAGCCGGCAATTATGGGCCGCGCTACTTGGCGCCCGTCGCTGGCATGCCTGCTCCGCCATCCTATGGCGCAGCTGCTCCTTCGACAATGGCGCAACCAGGCAATGCGATAGCGCTGCCGCCACAGGCCTATCGCGGGCCTCGCTATCCCGCACAATAAACTGATGCCAGAGCGACCAGGCTATACTGGTCGCTTTGGCAAGCGGGAACCACCCCATATAAATTGTGCATTCACTTGTCGTTGCCTCGGCTTGTATTTAAATCGTTCGCTTGTGCGATCATGTCAATTTTAATCAATCGCTACCGCCTCGGATAAGCATACTGCCAGACAGCGTTTCCGTAAAGGATCGAATTAAGAAATGAGTCATTTGCGCGGCAGATTATCGATAAATGATTTTCGTCCATCAGGGATAGTTGGCGGAAGACACGCAGTCAGTATTTCAAAGCAATGCTGCATCGATCAAAGGTGATCATTCGGGGCGGATAAAACGCGCGTCCAAATACGCGTTCCAATGCGAGACGGATATAAAGGGGCTAACATGTCGATGACCGACTTCGAGCGTATGCTGTCAGCAGTTCTTCCCGCAACAGGGCGAACGTCGCTGACACTGACAGACGTGCCGCAGGGCGATGACAGCATGAACCAATTGCTGGAAAAAGCGATTATGCTCGGCAATCGCACGCGATCACGGCTGACTGAAATCTATCTGCCGATGCGCGAATTTCCATCAATGGGAACGAGTTTCTGGCATGTACCCGTGCAAGACACCGGATAGCAGGATGTGCTGCGGCTGGTGTTCGAAAACTGACCTTCACGACTCCGATTATCTCATGCGGCGCGCTTGAAAGTCGCACCGCTATTATTTTACATTTCTGTTTTTCCCTGCCTTTGCCAACTCTATCGCGTTCCAGACGTTCGCTGGCGTTGCCGGCATCTGTATATCCCGAATGCCGAAATCATCAAGAGCATCGACAATCGCATTGACGATGACTGAAAGCGCCGGTGTCGTTCCCCCCTCGCCGCCCGCCTTGATCCCCAGCGGATTCGTCGGTGAAAGAACCTGCGCTATTTCCGTGCGGAAAAACGGAAACGCATCAGCACGCGGCATCCCGTAGTCCATAAATGATCCGGCCAGCGGCTGACCCGAGCTCTTGTCCAGCGCACACAATTCCCACATCGCCTGCCCTACACCCTGAACAATGCCACCATGTGTCTGGCCATGCACAATCAATGGATTGATGCAGCGACCAACATCATCGACAGCCGCATAGCGCGTGATCTCGACTACGCCTGTCTCGGGATCCACCTCAACTTCGCAGACTGTGCAGCCATTGGGGAAAACCGGCTCGTGCATTTCATTGTCCTCGACGATCGCAAGGCCATCCTTGAGTTCACCCGGCAACGCCAGTTTTGCGGCTTCACGCGCAAGTCCCAGCATGTCGAAGGAGTGATTGGTGCCGCGTGCATGAAAACGGCCGCCCTCCCAATCAATATGCCCAGGTTCAAGATCCAGCACGTGTGCTGCGATCGCCTTGCCCTTGGCGACGAGTGATGCAGCGCCCTTCGACATGACGGTTGCGGCATGGCGCATCGAGCGACCCGAATGAGTGCCACCGCCGATGCGCACGACCTTTGTGTCCCCCATCACAATATCGATGAGATCGACGGGCATGTGGAGGAGATCGCCGATCACTTGCGCAAAACTGGTTTCGTGGCCCTGACCGCTGGGCTGTGTCCCGATGATGAGTTCTACACGCCCTTCCGGCTTCACCGTGATTTCGGCACGCTCCCTGGGTGAGCCAATGGAAGACTCGACATAATGGGCAAGGCCAAGCCCGGCCAGCTTGCCTCTTTTGGCGGCTTCACGCTTGCGCCGGGCAAAACCTTTCCAGTCCGAAATCTCCAGCGCAAGATCGAGCTGGTTGGCATATTCGCCACTGTCATAGGTTGCGCCAACCGCATTCGTGTAGGGCATTTGTTTCGGGCTGACGAGGTTCCTGCGGCGCAGGGATACGCGATCGAATCCAAGTTCGCGCGCCGCAGTATCAATCAATCGCTCGATGGCGAAATTCACTTCCGGCCTGCCGGAACTGCGATAGGCCTGGGTCGGCATTGTGTTGGTAAACACAGCGCGCGCATGCAGGGTTGCGATGGGTATATGGTATGAGCCCGTGATAAGCCCCGCGCCCTTGCCGAGCGGCGAAAGCGACACGCAGCGAGCGCCGACATTGCTGATATTGTCAGCCCTCAAGGCCAGAAACTTGCCGTCCTTGCGCAGCGCAAGTTCGACCCGTGTGAGGAGATCGCGGCCCTGATAATCCGTCAGCAGACTTTCGTAACGGGTCGAGGTGAACTTCACCGGCACGCCAAGTTTCCGGGAAGCCCAGAGCACCAGTCCATATTCGACATACACGCGATTCTTTGCGCCGAAATTGCCGCCGACATCGAAAGTCATGACGCGCAACGTCGCCGGGTCCATTTTGAGAACACTGGCGATCTCATTCTTCTGGCGGACAGCACCGCCACCACCGACATAGAGCTCACATTGACCGCTGCGCGGATCGCAAAATCCCAGCGCTGCGCGCGGCTCCAGAGCGGCCGCAGTCACCCGGGGAATACGAAATTCCATTTTGACGACGTGATCGGCTTTCGAAAAAACGTCCTCTGTTGCAACCCGGTCGCCGAACCATGAATCGACCAGAACATTGTCGCTGACTTCGTCCCAGACAGCGGGCGCGCCAGATGCAAAGGCGTCTTCCTGACTGAGGACAAAGGGCAATTCCTCCCACACAATCTCAAGCGCAGCCGCTGCGTCCTGCGCTTGCGTCTCGCTCTTTGCCACAACCATCGCGACCGCTTCGCCCACGTGGCGTGCCTTGTCGGCAGGCAGCAACATATGTGGGCCTATGAAGATTCTCGAACCTTCCGGCCCCGTGAGCTTCATGTCATATTTGGTTTTGGGAATCGGGTCGTGCGGAATAGCGCACAGATCGTCAGCAGCGCAATCGGCGCCGGTGTAGACCCCCAACACCCCCGGCAATGCCAGCGTCCTTTCTTTGTCGATACTGACAATGCGCGCATGCGGATAGGGTGAGCGCACCATGGCGGCATAGGCCTGCCCAGCGATGGAAAAATCGTCTGTGAACCGGCCCTTGCCTGTAATCAGGCGCTCATCTTCTTTGCGCCGCAGCGGCTTGCCTATGTTGTTGATGTCGAGATCTACGGGCTTGTTCATGAGTGTTCCAGCAGTCATTAGCGCGGGCGCTCCGGTTGCTCCGCTACAGGATGGCCTGTAAGAACGCAACCAACATAAGCCACAGCGGCGCAAGCGGAAATACGGCATGATTGATCAAACCAAACAGTCCGCCCCGGGCGACTTTCAGGTGCACCTCGCCCAGCTGGAAGCCGCGGGCCTGCTGGTGCGCATCGACAGGCCCATCTGCAAGGATACCGAGATCCATCCGCTCATGCGCTGCCAATTTCTTGGATCGTATGCCGAAGCTGATCGCCGCGCCTTCATGTTCACCAATGTCCATGGAGCCAAAGGCGAGACCTACGACATTCCCGTCGTCGTCGGCGCGCTCGCCGCTTCCAACGAAATCTACGCCATGGGAATGGGCGTGCCGGTCGACAAACTGGCCGAAGTCTGGCTCAAGGGCATTGCCAATCCCATCCCGCCAGAATTCGTTGAGCATGCCGCCTGCCATGAAGTCGTGATCACAGGCGACGATCTGACAAAGCCCGGCGGCGGCCTTGATTTGCTGCCCATCCCCATTTCCACGCCCGGCTTTGATGCCGCGCCCTATCTCACCGCTACGCTCTGCATCACCAAGGATCCGGAAACCGGCATCCGCAACATGGGCACATACCGCGCAGGTCTGAAGGCGCGCGATCGACTTGGCGTGCGAATGGCGTCGCGGCTTTCCGGCGCGGGCGGCTACGCTCATTGGCTGAAATACCAGAAGTTGAAACAGCCCATGCCCATCGCCATCGTCGTCGGCTGTTCGCCCGTCGTGCTGTTCACCGGCCCTCAGAAACTGGCGGTGGATCAGGACGAAATGGCTGTTGCAGGCGGGCTGGCAGGCCGCGCCTTGCGGGTGACGAAAGCCAAGACTATCGATCTGGAAATTCCCGCCGACGCGGAAATCGTAATCGAAGGTTTTATAGATACCGAATTACTGGAACCTGAAGGTCCGTTTGGCGAAAGCCATGGCCACATCGCGCTTGAAGACTACAACATGTCCATGCGCGTCACCGCCATCACAATGAAGAAAAAGCCCGTCTTCGCCAGCGTCCTCAGCGAAGTCACGCCTTCCGAATCCAGCATCTTGAAAAAGTCGGCCTATGAAGCCTTGTTCGTGCAGCATCTGCGGCGAGATCTCGACATCAAGGGCATAAAAAATGTTGTAATGCACGAGCCGCTGACCAATCTGCGCAAGGTGATTTTTCTGCAATTTGTTCATGGCGCACCCAAAACCGAGGTCTGGCGCGGTCTGCAAGGCGCCTCAACCCTCCAGGCCCAATGCGGCAAGATTGTTATTGCCGTCTCTGAGGATATCGATCCTCTCAATACCGATGCAATTTTCTGGTCTCTCACCTACCGGTCCGACCCCATAGCCGACACCATGCTGATTCCCCATCGCGCCGGTGGACACGGCCCCAAGGCCGGCGCAGGCGGCGGCGATTCCACCATGCTGATTGACGCAACGCTCAAACATCCCACATCGCCTCTGGCCCTGCCCGCCAAACCGTTCATGGAGAACGCACAAAACATATGGAACGAATTGCGCGGTGCACACAATTTACCGCCGCTCCAAATGAAAGCGCCATGGCATGGTTACGATCTCGGAGATTGGGCCGCAGACTGGCAGGTCTTTGCTGACAAAGCTACGCAAGGCAATTGGGAAGCCAATGGCGTCAACACATTCGCGCGGCGGCGCAGTGGGCTCAAACCGGAAACTCCAGTCAGGCTGGTCGAAAACCCTGGCGCGAAAACGCATTGAAAGGCATGATTATGCAGACATCACCGCTTTCACGCGCGGCCGCCCTCGTAATTGGCGCGCTGGCTTTCACTTCCACGGCTTTCGCCGATCCCATCGCTGATTTTTACAAGGCCAAAGGCCTTCGCATCATGTTGGGCCATCCGCCCGGAGGCTCTTACGATCTCTACGCCCGCCTTGCTGCTGATCATTTCAGGCGCTTCATCCCGGGAGCACCCACAATCATCGTCGAACACAAGCCTGGTGGCGGCGGCGTTGTCGCCACGTCGTTCTTTTACGCAAACGCGCCGCGCGACGGCTCGGTCATCGCGTTGTTTCCCGAAACCATTGTGCATACTCAATTGATGGAGCCCGACGTAGGCAAATGGAAAGTGCAGGAGATGCATTACATCGGCTCTTTCGCATCGGTGAATGCAGCCTTCGTCTTCCGCAAGGGGTCGCCCGCCATCGCGCCAGACATGATGCGCACTTTGAAAACACGCGCTGGCTGCACAGGACGCAATTCGCAAAGCTATCAATATCCAGCGTTGTTGAAATCGCTGGATGGATTCCAGTTCGAGATCATCTGCGGCTACAAGGGATCGCAGGAATCCATCCTGGCCATGGAGCGCGCAGAAGTCGATTATGTTTCCTCTGCATGGAATTCCTGGCGCGCCACACATAAGGGTCCCATCGAGAAAGGCGAAATGATCGTCGCAATTCAGGCTGGCCTCAAGCGGGAGAAGGAGCTTCAGACCGTGCCGCTAATGCAGGAGCTTGTGAGTGATCCGCAAAAAAAGAAGGTGATCGAATTTGCGTCCGCCGGCGCAGCTATCGGCCGTGCATTGCTGACGCCTCCCAATACACCGTCCGACAAACTTTCTGCCTTGCGAAAGGCGTTTGACGACATGGTCGTGGACAAGGACTTTCTGGCTGACGCCGCCCGCCGGCAACTTGTCATCGATACAGATACTGGCGCGGCCGTCGACAAGGTCGCGCTGGATATTGCGTCTGCACCCAAAGATCTCATAGATGCCGCTGCAACAGCGATGAAATAGAGGCTCAAAAATATGTTCGCAACGGCTCGTGACGGAACCAGCATTGGCTATTCGCTTCTCGGCGACAAGGCCTCGCCCAAACGCATTGCCCTGATTCATTCGCTCGCGATGGACCGTGAATTCTGGCGTCCCGTCGCAGAAAAGCTCGGAGAGTCCTGCGCTATCCTGATCTACGATTGCCGCGGCCACGGCGCGTCGGGCAAACCCAAAGGCCCCTATACCACCGCTCTTTTCGCTGACGATCTCGCTGATCTCATGGATCACATTGGCTGGGACAAGGCCGCCGTGGCGGGCGCATCGATGGGCGGCACGGTCTCCATCACGTTCGGCCAGAACTATCCGGCCCGCACCACGGGCCTTGGCCTGTTCGACACAACCGCATGGTATGGCCAAACGGCGCCAAAGGACTGGGATGAGCGCGCGCAGAAGGCCCGGGACGAAGGTCTGTCCGGACTGATCGGCTTTCAGAAAACCCGCTGGTTCTCCGATGCCTTTCGCGAGAAGCATGCTGATGTCGTCGATCGCGCGATTGCGGTCTTCCTGAAAAACGAAGTTGCCGCCTATGCCGACACCTGCACCATGCTGGGCGGAACTGACTTGCGGGCCGGTCTCGCCGCCATGAAAATGCCAGTACGGATCGCGGTCGGCGAAGAAGATTACGCAACGCCCGTGGCCATGTCGCAAGCCCTGCAGGCGGCTCTGCCGGGCGCCCCCCTGCACGTCATCAAGGCCGGACGCCATCTCACCCCTTTGGAAACACCGGATGTGATCGCGTCAGAAATCAGGTCGCTAATGGGGGTTTGACCACCAAATTCTAGCCGCTTGCGCTTCGGCCCCGAGCGCGTCATCATCCTCCCGGTTAAAAAAATCAATCGGGAGGAATGAATGGCGGGCTTTGATGTAACCACGGCTTTTTCCATGAAGGACAAAGTCGTCATTGTTACAGGCGGCGGCACCGGGATTGGCAAAGTCTACAGCCAACGCCTCGCCGAGGGCGGCGCAAAGGTCGTGTTGGCTGACGTCGCGGTTGAAGCTTCCAACAAGCTCGCCGAAGATATCACCGCCACAGGCGGCCAGTGCATTTCCATCCCCACCGATATTTCCGATCCCGATGCTGTCCAGAAGATGGTCGATGCAACCATAAAAAAATGGGGGCGCATCGATGGCCTGGTCAACAATGCTTCGTTGATGAGTGTTCTGGAGCGCGGTGACTGGTTCAAGATCGACGTGAAGGAATGGGACCGTGTGATGGAGGTCAATCTGCGCGGCATTTTCGTATGCTGCCGCGCTGTCTATCCGCACATGCAGGCGCAGGGCGGCGGGCGCATCGTCAATATTTCTTCCGGTCGGTTCTGGCTCGGCAGCCCCAATCGCCTGCATTATTCGACTTCCAAGGCAGGCGTCATCGGGCTTACGCGGTCACTTGCCAGCGAGCTTGGTGACGACAATATCGGCGTCAATGCAATTACGCCGGGCTTCACGCTCAGCGAAACGCAATTGGCGACGTCGTCCTCGAACTATGTTGTGGGCCGCGACTTGAACCGCTGCTTCAAACGCCCGCAAACGCCAGATGATCTTGTTGGCGCCGTGTGGTTCCTGCTTTCGGACGCCAGCGGCTTCATGACCGGACAGACTTTGAACGTCGACGGCGGACAGGCCTACCACTAGCGGCCAATACTGCTGTTTTAAAAGAAGACTGTGATCCCGGAAGATGTGCAACATTTTATCCGGGATCGCTCGTAATAAATACCGCGTTTCAATCCCGGCTCTCCGCTCCACTTCAACCGGGATGACAACAACACCTGCGGAGCATGCATCAGGGAGGCTAAAATGGCGATAGCAACTGAAGCCATCAAGATTGAACCAACAGGAAAAGCCTGCGGCGCGCGTATCACTGGCGTAGATTTCTCACGGCCAGATGATGAAGGCCGTGCAGAAGTTCTGCGCGCGGCATTGGCGAAACACATGGTGCTTTGTTTCCCCGGCCAAAAGATTTCCGATGATGATCAAATCCGCTTCGCCCGCATATTCGGCAAGGCTGATGCCGATTTTGTCGGCAAGCCTTCCTTCAATGCAGACCCGGTGCCGGACGGGCCCGCCAAGCGCGGCATTCTCTTCATTTCCAATCTCAAGGAAGATGGGAAATTCATAGGCGCCTTGCCCGACGGCGAGATGCATTTTCACTCAGATGGCGCCCATCGCAAATCGCCCTATCGCGCAACGACGCTTTACTCAATCAAGATTCCCTCACGCGGGGGGGATACGCTTTTTGCCAATCTCGCTGACGCCTACGATGCGCTGCCAGCAGCACTGAAGGCACGGGTGGAATCTTTGCAGGTTCACAACGTCTATGACACGCGTCTTCTGGTTCGCACAGAAACTGACGTGAATGACGAAAAGGTTTCCAAGGCGATACACCCAATCGTTCGCATCCATCCCGATACCGGGCGCAAATCGCTCTACCTCAGCCGTCTCATGTCTCACACAATCATCGGCATGGACAAGGCAGAGAGCGAAGCCCTGCTGGAGGAATTGTTCCAGCATATTGAACAGCCCCAATTTGTTTACGGGCACAAATGGGCGCTTGACGATTTGGTGATCTGGGACAATCGCTCGGTCAATCATGCCCGTAGCGACTTTCCAGCTGAAGAGCAAAGGCATTTGCGCCGTGTGACCGTGTCGGAACCATAAGAAATACAGGGAGGGAGCCATGCGTAAGAGAGCAGCACTCGCGGCAGCGCTTGCCGTGTTCGCAATCAATACTGACGGCGCTTTGGCGCAGGCGGATTTTTATAACGGCAAGACTATACGCCTCAGCGTAGGGGCCGGATCCGGCGGTGGGTTCGATACAATCGCCCGCACGATTGCAGATTATCTGGGCAAACATATTCCTGGAAACCCTCAAATCGTCGTCGATAACCGTGTTGGCGCGGGTGGACGCGTGCTCGCCAACTGGCTTTATGGCGTGGCTCCGAAAGATGGCCTGAACATCGGCATGATCGGCTCCTGGGTCGCGTTCGAACCCTTGTGGGATACGCCCGGCGTGCAATTCGATGCGCCCAAATTTAATTGGCTCATCAGCGCCAATCGTGAGGCTTCAAGTTGCGTGTTCTGGAAAGGCCGCGGCGTCAACTCGTTTGCCGACATGAAGAACAAGGAAGTACGGGTCGGTTCCTATGGCCCAACAACAGCGCAGACTCAGGACGCACTGGCTCTCAATGCCTTGCTGGGCACAAAGCTCACCGTCATCCACGGCTACAAGGGAACCCATGATACCATCATGGCGGCAGAGCGCGGCGAAGTCGATGGAACCTGCGGAATCTGGACTTCCAGCGCATCATCAGCCTACGGCGGACAGATCGGAAGCGGCGATCTCAAGGTCGTTGTTCAGCTCGCAATGGAAGACCACCCTGACTTCAAGGGCATCGAGAATCCCATCAACACGGTCACCAATGCTGATGACCGCGCGGCGCTGGCGCTTATATTTGGCCAGCTCGATATCGCCCGCCCGTTCATCGCGCCGCCAGGCGTACCGGAAGATCGTGTCGCACTGCTGCGCCGTGGCTTTTCAAATACCATGAAAGATCCTGAGTTTCTCGCCACAGCCAAGAAACGCGGTCTCGATATGCGGCCTCTCGACGGCGAACAGGTGCAGACCTACGTGGCCAAACTTTTCGATACGCCCAAGCCTGTTGTGGAAAGGGTGCGCAAGATTTTTGGGTATTGATCGCAACAGCGTCTTGTCTCATCCCGGCAGCATCGAAACTGCGCGCCGGGATGACCCGTGCATCAGGTCTTCACGGACGGATTGATCCCCGCCGGAAAAATATCTTCCGGCTTCAAAAGTTTTTTGGCGATGCCCTGCTCAAATGACCAGGTGAGAAAAGCCTCAAGCGTGGTGCGGTTTTCGTCAATCCCATAAGGATAAAAATCACCCTTGAACAAAGCTCGCATCTTCTCGGCCTGATCGAACAGCCAGGGGATGGGATAGCGCGACGCCCCGCCATCCATCATCCGTTTGACCGCACGTTTTTTCGACTCATCAAAAGCGAGATAGAGATTGCGCGCGAGCCAGGGATATTCATCCAGAATATCTCGTCGCATGGCGATGACATGCATGATCGGGAAAACACCGGTGCGCTTGAAATAGTTTTCTTCCTCTTCGCGATAATTCTTGAACAGCCTGACCATATTCGGATTACCGGCTTCAAACGGCTTTGGGATTGAAGCGGTGAAGATGGCGTCGAGTTCGCCCGAAACAAGCATGCCGCTGAGAGTCTTGTCGTGCACTTGCGTAAGATTGAGCCCCTTCGGCAAATTGAGCGAAACCTTCTCCGTACGTCCCAGATCTTCCGTGCCCGCCTGCACCCAGTCGATGCTTGTCAGCGGCACACCAGCATCATGTTGCAACCAGCCGCGCGTATAAACAGCCGCCGTCTGCGCCCATTCCGGAACGCCGATGCGTTTGCCCTTCAAATCCGCTGGGGTCTTGATGCCCTTTGCCGGATTTACGTAAATTGATGATAGCCGGAACACACGTGAAGCAAACACCGGCAAGCCAATGATATCAGGCTTGTCTTCGGTCACCTGTGCCGAAAACTTGGCGAACGACATTTCGCTCACGTGCCATTCCCGCCACGCGGCAAAGCGTGTGAAAATCTCGTGGATTTCAAGCTCCATCCAGGTAGGATCGATCCCCTCGGCCTCGATCTTTCCAGATTTGAAATCGCGGAAATGGTCGTAATCGCTTGTCGCGATCGTAAGGTGGACTTTGCGGCCAGCCATAGGTTCCTCCCGTTTGATTATCGCAAAGCCGATAAACCCGCCCCGCCCCGCTGGCAAGTCACCACGCCAGATGCTAGGTTTGCAGACTAGAAAAACACAGCGAAAATTACGGGACGAAACGAATGGCTGCGCATATCAATCACATGGCAATGAACAGCCCGGTCTGGCATCAGATTGGCCGCTTTTACGAAGCCGTTTTTGGTCTCAAGCCGTCAACCAGAACGAGCCGCCCGCTCAACGGCATATCTGTTGGCGATGGCTGCGTGGGTCTCAATATCAATCCATTGCGAGACGGCTATGTCGGCGGGCTCGATCACTTTGGCATGATGGTCGACAGCATTGAAGAGTCGCGCCAGATCATGCTGAGAAAGTTTCCCAAGGCGAGTATCGTCAAGCGCCCCGCAACCAGACCCTTCGCGCAATATTCCGCGCACGATCCTGATGGCAATGTCTTCGATCTCGCCGAACCCACAAGCAAGCTCGACGCTGTCTATGCAGACCAGAAGGAAAAAGGCTGGTCTCAGGATCGTTATCTCAACAAGTTCGCTATTCGTACATTGAATGCCGAGGCCTGCGCCGAATTCTATCACGAATGCTTCGGTCTGCAGCCCATCAATTCAAAGGCCGATACACCCGGCTGGCATCTCACCGATGGCCGCGTGAAATTGTCCATTCTTCCCTGGACGCTTCCCATTTTCGAGAACATTTCGATCAAGCGGCCAGGGCCCGACCACATCGGCTTCAAGGTGGAAAATCTCGATGCGTTCAAGGCGCATCTGGCCGAATGCGCTGGCGCAAACCCTTACCTAGCGCCAATACCTCTGGGTGGCAGCCCTGAATCTACCGCGCGCCGCGACTTTCTCGGCCGCAGCGCCACCGGCAAAATGCAGATCGCCGATCCCGCCGCCGTGTGGATCGATATCACCGACGAATAAATCACAGGAGTTCACACATGGATGACGCATCCCCCAATGTCACGATCCAGGAGAAATCTGTCGTCATTGATGGAATGAAGATCCGTTATCTGGAAGCGGGCAGCGGCCACCCCGTGATGCTGCTGCACGGCGCATCGCTGGGTTCGTCAGCTGATGTGTTTCTGCGCAACATCCCCCCGCTGGTGGCGGCTGGCTTTCGCTGCATCGCATTCGATCAGCCCGGCTTCGGACTTTCCGATGTGCCGCAGGATCATTCCGGCAAAGTACGTGTGCAGTTGATTCCAAAAGTTGCCGATGCGCTCGGCCTCGGCAAGATTGCACTGTTCGCCCATTCACAATCAGGCTCCATGGCCTGGCAGCTATGCCTCGAAAATCCGCAGCGCTACAGCCATCTCATCGTTTTGGGCACCGGCAGCCTTCTACCGCCGCTCGATGAAAAGAAACAGGGCCTCGACATGGCCGCGCAGCAACGGCTCGAGCGCCGAATGGCGCATAAAGAGCCCACGATCGACGACACGCGCAAGCTGCTTGAAGCCACGCTCTTCCACCACGAATTGATCACGGACCACGAACTCGACCTGCGCCATTCACGCAGCATCGGCAAGAATTTTGAAGCCTTTGTCATCCGCAGCGACATGGAGGCGGATGCGCCGGCAAAAGTGCAAAAAGGCCCGGAAGCCTGGCAGCGCGTTGATGAACTCAAGGTGCCTTCCATCCTTATATACGGCAAGGAAGACCGCGCCAATGCTTTTGAGCGCGTGACCCTCTGGAAAGAAAAATATCCCTCGATTAACCTGTACATCATCAACGGCTGCAAGCATCTCGTGCCCTGGGACGCGGCGGACGATGTGGCCAGACTGTGCATTCCCTTCTTGAAGGGGTAAAAATTTGCGGCGGATTCCAGGCGCGAAGATGCTGTGTCCGGCGAATGCAGTTGAGACTGGCTGGCCGGATCAATTCGTCTTTTGCCGCGTCTGCTCAAGTAATTTCACACAAGCATAAACCGCCGAGATCGCCGGCGTCTTCACCCCGGCAATCTCGCCAAGCTCGATTACCGAGCCCACCAGCGCGTCGATCTCGGTCACGCGTCCCGCTTCCACATCCTGCAGCATGCTTGTCTTGTGTTCGCCTACCGCCTCCGCACCTGCGATCCGCTTTTCGAGCGCTATGCGAAAGCGGATGCCAAGCGCCTCGCCGATCGTCTGCGCCTCACGCATCATGTCTGCGGCGAGTGCGCGTGTTAGCGGACACTGGCAGATGCCCGCAAGCGTCGCATGGGTCAGCGCACTTATCGGATTGAAGCTGAGATTGCCCCAGAGCTTGGTCCAGATTTCCGCACGGATATCACCCACGACAGGCGCACGAAAACCAGCTTTCGTGAACGCCGCCGATACAGCCTCTATGCGTGGTGTTTTCTGATTGTCGATTTCCGACAATGAAAAGCGATTGCCCTCCATCAGCTTGATGACCCCAGGCGCAGAAATTTCCGCCGCCGGATAAACAACGCTGCCGATGACCCGGGTGACAGGCAAATGATCCGAAATGACATTGCCGGGATCGGCACTGGCGAGCTTGCGCCCTTCATGGGCCCCGCCGTGACCCGAAAAATACCACCAGGGAATGCCGTTCTGCGCCGTCAGCACCAGGGTGCTGTCGTGAAACAAAGAGGGCAGATCGCGCACCACATCAGCCACCTGATGCGCCTTCATGCCCAGGATGACCAGATCCTGCGGACCGGCCTCCACAATCACATTTGTGGCACGCACCTTTGCGATAAGGGGCTCACAGCCTTCTTCCAAAAGGGTCAGCCCGTTCGCGCGGATGGCTTCAAGGTGCGCGCCGCGCGCGATCACGCTGACATCTTCGTCACTGGCCGCCAGTCGTGCAGCCAAGAGCCCGCCAATGGAGCCCGCCCCGATCACACAAATCCGCATTCTTGTTTAGCTCCCGAAAACGGGGCATTCTTCGACATGTTGCCCCGGCGGGCAATAACAGATTTTATAAAGAATGGCGTCCCGGAAGGGATTCGAACCCCTGACCTACGGTTTAGGAAATCAATAGACACTTATATATTTCAATGTCTTGCTTGACAGTCTATACCTTCTGTCTATACTTTTTGTACCGAAAGTCATTTCTCGCAGGAAACGAAATCCATGAAAAAAGCAGTCATCTACGCCCGCGTCTCAACAAAGAATCAGACGGTCCAGAACCAGATCCAAGCTCTCAGGGACGCGGCTACAAGGCAAGGCTGGAATGTCGTCGCAGAACTCTCGGATGAAGCAATCTCAGGAGCCAAGGGACGCAAAGACCGTCT
>CAMDKB010000049.1 GCA_945901195.1 Rhizobium sp. Q54 | reverse complement strand
CCAGCCTCGTTGCCGCGTGAGAATTTTTATTCACCCGATTCCCCTGGCGTTGCGCGGCGTTGCAACAGATCGGCTTCTTCGTATCAATAAGCAGGCTCATCCAATAAGCGGATTCCTCCACGTTGGGGCTGCCCTGCGTCCAAATCGCGCCGTCATAAGCGCCATCATTCATCACGCGCTGGACATCGTTGGTGAGCTTGGCGAGTGCGGGACGCGGCGGCGGCGCACCAAGATGGTAGGGCTTGTAGGGAAAGAAATTGCGCGCGCGCAATTCAGGGGGGATATCACCGGGACCAACATCCGTGCGTTCGGCTTCGGTGCGCCCTTTGGTGAATCCGGCTGGCGGCAAGACGCGATAGAAGTCGATATCGGCAAGCCCGGACAAAGTTCCCGCAAGCCCGTCGGCGCCAATGCTGAGACGATCAATCTCCTCGAAACTGCGCGAGCCATCGGGATAAAAGCCTTGCCGCGCCTTGGCGGCGGGTGCGTTGGGCTCGGCGCATTCTTCCTCCCAAGGTTTTCCGTCAGCCTGCAACGCCATATGAGGCAGTGGATAAAGGCCATCCTCGGGCTTCATCTCGATTTCATAAACGGGCTTGTCGTCGGGCGATAGACGCTGCTTGGAAAAGACACCCGCAGTAGAAATATAGCCGTCCGGTGAGCCATAGAGTTCAGCGGCGTCTTTTTCGAGCGGATGCGCTGAGAATTGCTCGACATAGACCTTCGCAGGCACAGCAAGACGCTGCGCTCGCAAGGCATCGAAACGCAAGGCTTCGCCACTCTCTGCTGAACGTTGCGGCAGCCCGTGCAGTGCGCGCGCCTTGTTCGATGTCACAAGTGGCGGTGAGTTCTGAATTGTTGCGGTGGGGCCGGCAAGATGCGCGATGCGAACTTTTGTCACGATGATACTCCCATGAGAGGTAAGAGGCGTTGCAACATCCTGGTCAGGACATCTGGACCTTTTGCTGAAAGCGCGTGGCGCAGATGATCTATAAAACTGGATACAAGAATGATGCCATGGCACAGACGCGCAAAAAATACATAAGCACCCACGGAAACTTGCGCCGCGCAAAATTCAACGTGGCGCAAGCAATTTCAATGCATCATCAGTGGCAATCGAAAGCTGCCTGATAGCGCGCAACCACTGCCTTGATCGCCGCCAATTCTTCAGGCGTCGGCTTGTCTGGATTTAGGGCAGCCGGCAGACTGCCGAACTTCAACAGACATGCCATAAGCAGAAGGCGCGCCTTGGTTGCCGTGAGATCGGTTGCTGCAATCTGGAAGTCGTGCGGATCGGCAAATCCTTCTGTCGCGTTGCGTCCCACCTTTGCAACAGGAATACCACTGAAGCTCGCTCTTAAAAGGAGATTGTGCCGCGCCTGCGAAGGCAACGTACCATAAGGCACGAGCCCTTCGGAGATGAAGCCCGTGAGTTTGCCCAGAGACAGTTTGTGCTCGATCGAAGCGACCAGATCGACTTCCGCTGCCATGTCGTCATCCATGTCGATGGTAGAATAGCTGCCATCCTTGACGATGGATACAACGGGAATGGCGTCTCCCAACAAGTGGCCCGCTCCATCCTTGACCTTCACGCCAGTCATCGCGATGCCCATGCCGGATTTGACGGCAGCGCTGATCTCGGCTGGAAGCTGCGACAGTCGGAGCTCTGATTTATATGTATGCTTGAACACAGGCAGGTATGTCAGCGCCATGCGGCCAGTATGGCTGACATTGCCGATAATGCCGCCATGTCCGCCTGTCGCCCGGTATCCGCCGGGTCGCGCATCAACCTTGGCAACTTCACGTGACGCAAAGATCTGCTGTTCCTGAATGACGACCACGCCGCATTTGTCGCGGCCCTGATCGTCGGCCCAGATCTTCGACGAGATATAGCTGGCGCTGTCGACGATGTTCTTGGGGCCGTCATTGCTGATCTGCCCTTGTGGGCGTTGCGCAGCATTGCCACAGATCGGTTTGGTTGTGTCGATGAGAAGATTGAACCAATAGGCGCTTTCCTCTACCTGCGGACTGCCTTGCGTCCAAATGACTCCATCGTAGTCAGCATTATCGACCAGCGACTGCATGTCGTTGGTCACTTTGGCAAGCACAGGGCGTTGCGGCGTCGCGGCAAGATGATAGGGTTTGTAGGCCCAGTAATTCTTGCCGCGCTTCTCCGGCGCAATATCGCCCTCACCCTTGTCCGTGCGCAGATGCGCAGCCAGTCCTTTGGTAAAGCCACCTGGGGCCGCACCCCGATAGAAATCGATATCCGCCAGTGACGACAATTGACTCGCCATACCGTCAACGCCAATGGAAATACGATCGATCTCTTCAAAACTGCGCGAACCATCAGGGAAAAAGCCCTGCCGTCCAAGCGGACTACCCGGCGCGGTACATTCTTCCTCCCAGGCAGAGCCATCCACCTGACGCGCCATATAAGGCAGCGGATAAAGTCCGTCCTCGGGCTTTAATTCAATTTCATAGACTGGCTTGTCGCTTTCACTGGACTTTTCTTTCTTGAAGTGTCCGTCGGCGTTTAGATAGCCATCTGGCGGCCCATAGAGTTCGGCGACATCGGCTTCGAGCGGATGCGCTGAAAATTGTTCGACATAAACCTTCACCGGCGCAGCGAGCCGTTGCGAGCGCAGTGCATCGAAAGCGGGAATGCTGCCGTCTGGATTCTGGCGCAACGGCAATCCGTATTTGGTGCGCGCCTTGTTGGAAGTCACCAGCGGCGGCGTATTCTGTATCGTTGCCGTCGGTCCGGTGAGATGCGCGATGCGAGCCTTGCCAGCCATTTGCTTTTCCTTTCAACCCAAGTGAATAACTGCGCTCAGTGTTGGCGCGCCGGATGCACGAAATTCTTGTCGATCATCATGTGGATACCCTTGCATCCATTGACCGTTTGCGTGACGCGCAGGTCCGCAGCAAGACTGCACAGCGTATAGGCGTCTTCACGCGAAAGATTGGCCTTCTCGCCCATCAACACGATCATGTCGCGCAACGCCATGACGGCGCATTGGTCAAGATCAGGATCCATGCCCATGGTGATGTAGTGTGTATTGGTTTCTGCACGCGGATAAATGAAGTCCAGATCATTGCGCACGATGAGTGTAAAAGTGCCCTGAAGTGATGTCTCGATGGCGTTCACATTGACCTCGCCGTCCCCTTGCGCGCCATGACCATCACCGCACGTGAATAAAGCGCCTTCTGTAAAAATCGGAAGATAGAGCGTCGTACCAGCGACGAGTTCCTTGTTGTCGAGATTGCCACCAAAAGCGCGCGGCATGACAGATGAAACCTTGCCCCAGGATGGCGGCGGAGCGACGCCCATTATGCCAAAGAAAGGAGACAGGGGCAGATCGAGTCCCCATGGCAATTTCCCGACCATCCGATCTAGATCCAGTGGTATCAGCAGCGAACGTGTTTCAGGAAAGTCATACGGCAATGTGCCAGAGAGGGGACGGATCGTGTTGAGACCCCAGTCTGTCGTGCATTTCACCTCGTCGATTTTGACTTCCAGTACGCTGCCGGGCTTTGCTCCTTCAACATAGACAGGACCAGTAAGTATATGCGGACCTGGCCCTGGCTGAATATTCTTGTGAATGTCAACGAGCGCTTGCGGCACGTTGAACTTGTCGCGTGGCGGCAGAAAAGCGGCATTGCCTGATACTGTGTCAATGGTGATACTGTCGCCACTCTTGATGCGCACAACCGGTTTCGACTGTGCGTCGAGATAGCCCCACTGACAGGTTGCTGGCCCGGCTTCGACGTGATGATGCGTCATGCGTCTCTCCATTTTCCAGCACACCGACCGAACAAGCCGACATCCTCTGGCGTTTAAATATGTATACAATTCATCCCAAGCTATCCACTCACGTGTTTTGCTGTCAAGCAGCATAACTTCCAAAAGCTACTTTACTTTCTATATATTTTCATTTGTGCACCGCAATAAAACAGAATGAATGACTTTCAGCCCAATGGTCTATTTTCTGTGCAAAGAATACAATTTGCCTATCCGCATTCCCGAGCCCTTTCCGCAGATAGTATTGATTTCTCGCAGGTAAACGCACAAGCCCGCCTGAATTTCGTGCGGCGCAGGCGTTGGCACTAGGTTTGCTACCACTCACTCATGCGAGCAGAGCGCCCGCTGAAGCGAGGGGTGAACGATGTCACGTGCAACCAGACTTTTGCAGTCAGCGGGCTTGGCCCTGTCACTGGTAGCGGGAAGCACCAGTTTTGCTGAAGCCCAGACTACACTGCGAATTGCGATGACTGCTGCTGCCGTGCCCGATTGGCGTGGACAGCCGGATCAGGGCTTCGAGGGCAATCGCTTTGTTGGCTTTTCGCTCTATGACTCGCTTATTCTTTGGGACCTATCGTCGGCCGACAAGGAAGTGGGTCTGAAGGCGGGACTGGCCACCAAATGGTGGATGGATCCAAACGATAGTAAACGCTGGTACTTCGATCTGCGCGAAAACGTGAAATACCATGACGGTTGCGCATGGAACGCAGATTCTGCTGTCTGGAATTTCGAGCGGCTCATTTCCGACAAGCACCCCGCCTTCACGCCCTATAATTTCGCGCGCGCGCGTTCTCGGACCAGCACCATCGCAAAGGTCGAGAAAACCGGAGATTATCAGGTCGTATTCACGCTGAAGGATCCGGAGGCCGTGTTCCACTTCAACATGCCTTATCTTTTCATGATCTCCAATTGTGCTGTCGAGAAGGCGGGAAACAATCTCGACGTCTTTGCGAAGGCCCCTGCCGGTACAGGGCCGTACAAATTTGCCAACGCCATACCCAACGAGCGCATGGAGCTGGTAAAGAATACCGATTATTGGGACAAGGCTCGCGTGCCAAAGCACGACCGGCTGGTGCTTCTTCCGATGCCCGAGGCGACAACGCGCGTAGCAGCATTGTTGTCGGGACAGGTAGATTTCATTGAAGCACCACCGCCTGATGCATTGCCAGCCTTGAAGGCGGCGAAAATGCAAATTGTCACGAACGTCTATCCCCACACTTGGCCTTATATACTCAATAACGCGAGGGGCCCCTTCAAGGATATCCGCGTGCGCCACGCAGCGAATTTCGCCGTTAATCGTGGCGACATGGTTGAGTTGCTGTCCGGCCTCGCCCGGCCGGCCAATGGCATCTTCATTCCCGAGCAGGCATATTTTGGCAAGCCGATGCAATACGGCTTCGACCCGAAGAAGGCGACTGCCTTGCTGAAAGAAGCCGGCTGTTATCCCTGTGACATCCGCGTTGCCATATCAACGTCAGGCTCCGGCCAGATGCAGCCCCTGCCCATGAATGAACTGGTCAAAGAACAGCTGGAAGCTGTCGGGTTCAAGGTGAAATTCGATACGCTGGACTGGAACGCACTGCTCGATGTGTTCTTTAAGGGACAGGAAAAATTCCCCTATGACGCTATCAACTTCTCGAGTGGCGCAAGTGAACCGCTGTCCGCGTTGAAGGCTGTGATGACAAAGTTCAATGCGCCGGCCGGAGCCAACTGGGGCTGGTTCTCCAGTCCGGAAGTCAATGAGATCGGCGAAAAGATCCTGCAGGCCAAGAGCGAAGCTGAATGGGAACCCCTTATGTCCAAGATGCATGAGCTCGTGGTGCGAGACGCGCGCAACCTGTTCATTGTCAGCGACATGAATCCGCGCGCCATGTCGCCCCGCGTCAAGGGTTTCGTCCAGGCACAAAGCTGGTTTCAGGACATCACACCCATCGTCGTTGCGCCAAAGTGAGCAAGACATGACAATAGCGCCGATGACAAAGACTGAACTTGCAGCGCAACTTGCGCTGCAAGGCCTCAACATCGCCGAAGACGATCTTGATGGCATGTTGAGCATGGCCCGCGACCTCGCCGAAAGCGCGCGAAGCATGCGGTGCAAACACGAATATGCGCTGGAATCACTGAGCGGTTTCAGCCTTGCAAAAACGGGAGGCTGCAGCGATGAATGAACTCTGCTTTCTGACGATTGCCGAAGCCGCAAAACAAATCGCTGCGCGCAAATTGTCACCAGTCGATCTGACAAAAGCTTTTCTTGACCGGATCGCCAGTCTCAATCCGCAACTGAATGCCTATCTGCTGGTCCTCGTAAATTCAGCACTGGCAGACGCAAAGCAGGCGGAGACCGAGATCGCCGCAGGCAAATATCGTGGGCCGCTGCACGGGATTCCCATAGCGCTGAAAGATATCTATTGCACGAAAGGCATTCGTACGACCGCACATTCAGCTTTGCTGAAAGATAACATTCCCACCGAAGACGCCTTCACCCGCACGCTGCTGGCAGACGCGGGGGCCATTCTGCTGGGAAAGACAGCCACCTGGGAGTTTGCGATCGGCGGAACGAGTTTCGACCTGCCCTGGCCACCGGCCCGCAATCCCTGGAATACCGCACATGATCCCGGCGGCTCTTCGTCTGGCTCTGGCGCAGCGGTAGCATCGGGCCTCGCGATGGCAGCGATGGGTAGTGATACTGGCGGCTCCATTCGCGGTCCCTCAGCGCTTTGCGGGCTGGCTGGCATCAAGCCGACATACGGGCTTGTCAGCAGGCGCGGCATACTTCCCCTGTCATTCAGTCTCGACCACGCTGGCCCCATGTGCTGGACCGCGCAGGATTGCGCGCTGATGATGAGCGTACTCGCGGGTCACGATCCTCTGGACGCTGGCAGTGCAAATGTGGCGATCCCGGACTTTGCGAGCATCAACCAGCACATAAGCAATCTGCGTATTGGCTATGCCCGATCGATGACCGAGGAAGCCGAAGTCGACAGCGATGTGCTGAAAGCTATGCAAGCTGGATTGAAGGTGTTCGAAAGTCTCGGCGCACGTGTGTGCGATGTCGAGCTGGCGCCTTCACTCGCCTTCGCCGATGTCGCGAGCCTCATCTCGCGTTCGGAATCCTACGCAATTCACGAAAACGATCTGGTCAACACACCGCACCTCTTCGGCAAGATATTTCGGCAACGCATCGCACCCGGCGCACTCGTGCGCGCAAGCGACTACATCAACGCGATGCGTGGACGTACACGCCTCGTTGGTCAGCTGGCCGATGTTATGAAATCTGTTGATCTGGTTGTGATGCCAGCGTGGCCGACGGCCGCCTCAAAGCTGGGAGAAGTTCCGGGAATGTCGAGAAGCAAAGCTTCGTTCATGCGACCTTTCAACGTTACAGGCTCGCCGGCGCTCTCAGTCTGCAACGGTTTCAGCGCCATGGGTTTGCCGCTCTCGATGCAGATCGTCGGGCGGCCGTTCGAGGATCACATCGTCTTGCGCGCAGGACATGCCTTCGAAGTTGCGACCAGCTTTCGCGCGCGCCGCCCATCTCTCGAGGTGGAGGCATCAGCCGCTGCTTGACGGGGCGGCTGCCTTCTTGCTGCGCATGCGGGAAACAACATAGGCTCCCGCCTTGTAGATATGTTCGCGCGCGAGCGCTTCGGCGCGGACGGCCTGCCGGTTCACAATAGCTTCCAGAATGTAGATATGTTCATCGTGCGCCTTCTGGATTCTCTGCAAATCTGGTTCGCGAAACAAGGTCGTCTGCACAAGCGGAATATCGCGTGACTTGCGCAACAACCATTGCAAATGTGGATTACGCGAAGCTTCCGAGACAGGATTGTGGAAGGCTGCGTTTGCCTTGCCCCAGTAAACGCCGATGCCTTCGACCTGTTCCTGACTTTTCAGAACAGCTTCAGCCTCATCAATTACACGCTTCATCTGAGCATATTGTTCCTCGCTCAATCCCTTCTCCACCGCCTGGCGCGCCGCCAGGCCTTCCAGAGCTGCACGGGTCTCGAATATTCCGAGCATATCTTCGGCGGAATGGGATCTGACGACGTAACCCGCGTTGGGCGTGTAATCGAGCAGCCCCTCTGCTGCGAGCTCGGAAAGAGCGGCTCTCACTGGCGTTCGCGATACGCCAAAAGTAGTCGCAATTTCGACTTCAGACATTCTGCTGCCGCCAGGATAATCGCCTTGAGCGATCACTTCCCGCAGAAGATGAAAGATCCTTTGTCCCCGCGTCGACATGCCTGCAATTCCCTGCACTAAGTTTGGGCATCCTGCGCGTACAAGCGACGATCAGAACCTGGAATGTATACATAGACTTTGTCTCTGCAACCTTCACGGGGAAATTCCACCACCACTTTCCACTTTAGAGGTACATATGACAATAAATAATCTGGCAATTCAATAATCGAAGATTTCGAATTTAAATATTGTATGCAAATTCAACCAACCCGATATTCTCTGGCATTGATATTGCATTGCACCATTCGAGCCCCGAAGTGCGGGCCGTTGTGCGAGGCAACCATGTGGAACTATGCCGCTCGACGTATTCTGATGAGCATTCCTATTGCGCTGGGCGTCAGCATAATCTGCTACACCCTTGTTCTACTTTCTCCAGGCGATCCCATCCAATCTCTCCTGCCGCCGGATGCGACCCCTGAAGAAATTGCCTATCTCAAGAAAGCTTACGGGTTCGACAAGCCCATACCTGTCCAATACATCTATTGGTTGGTGCGCGCGCTTTCTGGCGATCTCGGAATCTCCCTGCAAACTAACCGTCCGGTGTTTACCGAAGTTATGGGCGCATTGAGCAATACGATTGTCATCTCGGTCGGCGCTGTCATGCTCGCCTTCTCTCTTGCCTTCGTATTAGGAACCATCGCCGCCTATAACGCAGGCCGACCCACAGACAAAATTGCGACAACCATTGCAGTAGTTGGTGTCAGCATCCCCAATTATTGGCTCGGTATTGTCCTGGTCATCGTCTTTGCGGTGAATCTGGGCGCGTTGCCGGCGTCGGGAATGGGAACAAAAGGCTCGACGAGCTTTAATATCTTCGACTGGGAACAGGCGCGTTATGCGATCCTGCCGATACTCACGATGTCTCTGGTGCCGCTAGGCATCATTATGCGCACCACACGTTCAGCCATCGCCGAAATTCTCAATCAGGACTTCGTCCAGATGTTGCGCGCAAAGGGTCTGGGGCCATTGGCTGTGCTGCGTCACGCGATAAGAAACGCCCTGCCCCAGGTCATGACCGTTATGGGCCTGCAACTCGGCTATCTCGTGGGCGGTTCCATCCTCGTGGAAACCATCTTCGCCTGGCCTGGCACCGGATTTCTGATGAGCAAGGCGATACTCACCCGCGATGTCCCCATGTTGCAGGGCGCAATCCTCCTGCTCGCAGTGACCTTCGTGACGATCAATCTTCTCGTCGATCTTCTTCAAACCGCCGTTGATCCCCGTATCAAGCGCACCTGAAGGGAGTTTGCCATGAGTGTTGCCAGTCTGTCTGACTTTACCGCCGCTCCAGCAAAGGACAAGCTGCCGCCTGTGAGAGGTTACTGGGCGAGCGTCGGCAACAGGCTGCGTTACGACTATTTGACCCTGTTCTTTCTGTCGGTCATCGCAATCATCGTGTTGCTCGCCATTTTTGCGCCTTTCATTGCGCCCTTCGACCCGACGAAGTCGAGCATGGCCTATAGGCTGAAGGCACCAGGGTTTCGCAATTTCATTCTCGGCACTGACGAACTTGGCCGCGATATGCTTTCCCGTCTTTTGTGGGGCGGACGCACATCCTTGCTGATGGGGATTGTTCCGGTTTGCCTGGCAACGCTTATTGGCGGCGCGCTCGGCGTCACCGCAGGTTTTATCGGAGGACGTACCAACACGCTGATCATGCGCACCATGGACGTGATCTTCGCATTTCCGTCCGTATTGCTCGCTGTCGCAATCTCAGGAACTCTCGGCGGCGGTGCCAAGAATGGCATGCTGGCCCTCACCCTCGTCTTCATACCCTCAATCTGCCGCGTAGCAGAATCTGCAACAACGCAAGTACGCGCCCTCGATTTTGTCGAAGCGGCGCGGGCCTCGGGGGGGTCGACCGTGTCGATCATCCGCACGCACATCTTGGGTAATGTGCTTGGTCCTGTGTTCATCTTTGCTTCGAGCCTGATATCCGTATCAATCCTGCTTGGATCTGGTCTCTCGTTTCTCGGCCTTGGCGTCGAACCGCCGACACCCGACTGGGGACTCATGCTCTCGACACTGCGTGCGGGTATTTATACGCAGCCCCTCCTCTGCGCGTTGCCGGGAGCCGCAATCTTCATCACATCCCTGTCGTTCAATCTCGTCAGCGACGGCCTTCGCCAGGCCATGGATGTCAAATCCTGATGAAAGGAAATGCAATGAAACCGATGGCAGAAACTGACTTCGCCAACCCATTGCCGATCAATACGGAAGATCCCGGCGGCCGCCAACAGCCCATGCTGCTGGTGCAATCACTGCAAAAGCATTTTCCGATAAAATCGGGAATACTGCAACGCCAAACTGGTGCAGTACGAGCGGTGGACGATATCAGTTTCTCTGTGCTGAAAGGGGAAACCTTAGGCATCGTTGGCGAGTCCGGCTGTGGGAAATCTACTCTGGCCCGCCTCCTCATGCATCTCATCATTGCCGATTCCGGAACGCTAGTTTTCGACGGCGATCCCGTCTCCGAAATGCGCGGCATATCCCTGCGCGACCTTCGCAAAAACATGCAGATGGTCTTTCAGGACAGCTATTTTTCTCTCAACCCTCGATTGCCTGTTCGAAATTCAATTGCGTATGGCCCCATCGTACATGGCATGGGAAAAATTGAAGCGCAGCGTCTCGCAAACGATCTTCTCAATCGCGTCGGTCTAAATTCGGAAATATTTGGAGCCAGATATCCACATGAATTGTCCGGCGCACAGAAGCAGCGCGTCAACATCGCGCGCGCGCTCGCGCTGACGCCGCGTGTGCTCATTCTCGACGAAGCCGTATCGGCGCTCGATAAATCCGTGGAAGCGCAGGTTCTCAATCTTCTCAACGAACTCAAACGTGATTTTAACCTGACCTACCTTTTCATTTCGCACGACCTCAACGTCGTCCAGTACATATCCGATCGCGTGCTCGTGATGTATCTCGGCCAGATTGTCGAAATTGGACCGGTCGAAGAAATATACAACAAACCGCGCCATCCCTATACGCGTGCCCTGTTACATTCGCGCCTTTCTATGAACCCTGCCGATCGCGTCAACGAACCACCCATCGGCGGCGATCCGCCCAACCCGATCAATCCGCCTTCAGGATGCCGCTTCCGGACTCGGTGCGTATTTGCCGAAGGCGTTTGCGAATCCATGCAACCCAAGCTCGATAATGTAGCCGGAGATCGACACCTTGCGGCCTGCCACATGACCAACCCATCGTCCGGACATAGCAAGGCCACCTCTTAGGAGTAGTGAACATGGCTTATGATACGAACACCGTGGAAGCCTCCCCCGCTCCCCCCGATGCTGGAACTGCATTGGTAGAAGTCCGTGATCTGGGCGTCGAATTTGTCAGCCGCGAGTCCACAACTTGCGCTGTCAATGGCGTGTCCTTTTCGCTGGCGCCGGGTGAAGTGCTCTGCATCATCGGAGAATCCGGATCAGGCAAATCGGTGACCATGCGCGCGTTGATGAAGCTTCATCCCCCCAAATATACGCGTATCAGTGGCTATATGCGCGTTGGGGATCATGAAGTCTCCGCCTGCAGCGAGCGTGAAATGAGAAGCATACGCGGCTCTCAGATCTCCATGATCTTCCAGGAGCCCATGACCTCGCTCGATCCGGTCTATCGCATCGGCGATCAGATTGCCGAAACTGTGATACGTCACAAGAAATGCTCGCGCGCCGAAGGTTACGCGCGCGCACTGGAATTATTGAAACTCGTCGGCGTTCCATCGCCGGAACGGCGGCTGAATGCCTATCCGCACGAATTGTCCGGCGGCCTTCGCCAACGCGCGATGATCGCCGTCGCACTTTCGTGCAGCCCGACCTTGTTACTGGCGGACGAACCAACGACCGCGCTCGACGCTACCGTGCAGATACAAGTGCTTGTTCTGCTTAGACGGTTGCAACAGGAATTGGGCATGGCCGTAATCTTCGTGACGCACGATTTATCCGTGGCTGCCCAGATTGCAGACAAGGTCGCCGTCATGTATGCGGGCCGTATCGTCGAATACGGGCCAGTGGCGAAAGTTCTGCAACATTCTGCACACCCCTACACAAAGGGTATGCTGGCCTCTACTGTGTCGGGCCATATGCGGGGACAAGCCATCGAAGCCATTCCTGGTTCGCCGCCCGACATGCGCGTCAGGATGGAAGGCTGCAGTTTTGCGCCGCGATGCAAATCGGTCATGCCAGCTTGCCGCCAGGGAACCCCGCCCCTGCTTACGGTCTCGCATGGGCATGAAGCAGCATGCCTGAACTTCGCTTGAATAGTTTTTTTTTGCAGCACCAACCCGAAGGAGTAATCAAATGCACACGTTTTCAATGCCACAATGGGCTGTAGATCGCGTCATGGAGCGGCGCGGCAAGCTACATATCTGCGACGATATGCAACCGGAGAAGACGGCTCTCATTGTCGTGGATCTGCAGAACGGCTTCATGTTGCCGGAATTTTCGCCTCGCCCTGTGGAGACAGCCGCAGGCACTGTGCCGAATGTCAACAAGCTTGCCGATACACTGCGCGCGACAGGCGGCAAGGTTGTGTGGATCAAGAATACTGTCGATGATCGCAGTGTGGAAGAATGGTCGCACTGGTACAACATGGGCAAGCCCGAATGGTCGCGGCAACGCGCCGAGACATTCCGCGAAGGTGCAGCGGGCCACACGATTTATTCCGATCTCATCGTCAAGCCGGAAGACGACATTATACACAAATTCAGGTTCAGTGCGTTCCTGCCGGAATCCTCCGACCTTGCCTTGCGCTTGCGCAAAGGGGGATACGATACGGTCCTGATCGTGGGAACCGTCACCAATGTCTGCTGTGAATCATCGGCGCGCGACGCGATGATGATGAACTTTCGCACCGTCATGGTCAGTGATGGCAATTCCGCTTTCAGCGACCATGAACACGAAGCCACCCTCGCAGCATTCTACGGGATCTTTGGCGACGTGATGACTACCGACATGGTTTGCAATCGACTGCTACATAATTCCGGAAAACTGGCCGCAGCCGCAGAGTAATTTGTCACGCTGAGCATTTCACAGGCGGCGCATTCATGCGCCGCCCTTTTTTTGTATGTGCCCCGTCATTTGGCGTCCGGCATCACGGGCGAGCTTGAAGAATGTGAGCGCCGATGCAAGACCGATCAGCCCAATCAACAGGAACGCATAGGAAAAGTCAGCTGCAACGGGAATATGCGAGCCGGGACGCGACAGAATTGCTAGTTCGAGACATATGGTGCCCAGGCTCACGCCCACAGCATTCGAAACAGGATGGGATATGCTGATAATGCTCGTGGCGGAAGACATCTGCTTCAGATTGACATCTGCATAAGCCAACGCAGTGATGCAAGAATATTGAATCGAACGAAACAGACCGAAAATAAACAGAAATGGGATCATCCAGAAAAACGTCATGGTCTGGATTGTAATCGGAAGAATGGCCAGAAACAAAGCGCAGATCACCCCATTGATCGCCAGCAACTCGCGAAACCCGAAATATTGCAGTAGTCCGGCAATCCTCGAATTCATCAACATTGCCGCTGTTCCAGAAGCAAAGACAAGAACGCCCGATTGAAATGGCGTGAAACCAAGACCGGTTTGAAAAAATATCGGAAGCAGAAAGGGAACCGATCCATTCGCAACCCTAAAGGGAATCCCTCCCAAAAGGCTTTTTCTGAACGTCGGAAGGTACAGCAGGGCCGCATCGAGCAGGCTATTGCTGCGATGCCTGCAATAGCGTGGATACGCGGCCAAAGTCAGCAAGCCGCTGATGCAGCTTACAAGGCCCAAGGTTGACGAGAGCGTTCCATGCATAAAAAGCGCGCAACCTGATACAATCAGCGTCAACCCTGCCGAGATAATCGCATAACCTCTGAAATCGAACTCCACTGGTGCTTCACGTTGCGTGTCCTTCAAGAATATGCAAGCGAGCACCAGCGCAACAAAGCCAATAGGCAGATTAATCCAGAATATCCATGGCCAGTGTACATATGTTGTGATGACACCGCCAACGAGGGGACCAAGCATCGGCCCGAACACAGCCGGCAGACTAAGCCAGGAAAGCGTCGTGATCATTTGCGCCTGCGTGACGTCGCGCAGGATGATGATGCGCCCCACCGGCACCAGAAGTGCGCCTCCGATACCCTGAACGAAGCGGGCTGCAACAAGCGAAGATACCGAATTGGAAAGGCCACACAGCAAAGAGCCGAGCATGAAGAGCAACATGGCAAGCAGGAAAACGCGCCGCGCACCGAAGCGGTCCCCAATCCAGCCGCTGGCAGGAATGACAAGAACAAGTGCAAGGTAATAAGATGTCAGGCCAAACTTCAGGTCTATGGGATTGGTCGCAAAATCCTGGGCGATGACAGGTATGGCCGTAGTGATGATCGTCTGATCGAGAAACTCAAGAAACAGCGACACGATGATGACCGATTTGACCACTAAGTCTCGACTGGGTAGCGACATAATTTCAGTATTTCTGGGCGTGTATGATTCCAAAAGAGAAAGCAATTATGATGCCGCCTTGATGGCGAAATGATCTTGCACTGCATGTTGTTGCGAAGTGTGCGCCAGAACCGAAGTTGAATATGGAATGGTCTTAATTTCCTGTCATTTACTTCAGCTCCGCGAGCAATTCCAGACACTGCCGTGATAGGGGAACTAGGGCCTGTCGTCATTTAAGGGATTCGCAAATCAGTGAAAGCGTGATTCATGGGGAGCCTTCCTGAAGGAGGCTTGCGATGGAACGCCATGCTTTGCGCGATGATCAATTCGCTCGGATTGAAAATTTGCTTCCGGGTCGTCCCGGC
>CAMDKB010000048.1 GCA_945901195.1 Rhizobium sp. Q54 | reverse complement strand
CGCCAAACTCCGAAGCGTTTTCGCGTCGAAATCCGCGCGCAGGGGAATAGGCAAAGACATGACGAACCTCCTCGTTCGCCACGAATGAATCAGACACCGACTGATTTGGATAGCCAGAACGAGTCACGCATCAAGGGAGATGGTATTATTGGCATTCAACCATTCGTAGAACAGATGCGGGGAACTGCCGTGTCCAAAGGAGGCATAGTTCAGTTTGCCCGGCTGGCTTGCGGCGAGTTTCGCAAGTTCGTCGAGCGTGTTGGCAGGCAGATCGGTGCGCGCATAGATGACGCCTTTGCTCTGCACCAGCTGCGTTACCGGAAACAGGTCTTTGTATTTCTCCCACTGGTCCGGTTCGAGCCACGCGCGCGACGTTACCTGTTCCACGGTGACTGCGCAGAATGTATAGCCGTCTGGCGCGGCCTTCGTGCAGGTTTCAAGGCCGATGGTCCCGCCCGCACCGCCCTTGTTTTCGAGGATCACGGGCTGGCCGAGCACGGAGCGCATGCGCTCCGTCACCTGCCGCGTAATGCCATCGAGCACGCCGCCTGGCGGAAACGGAACGATGACTCGAATTGTGCGCGAAGGATAATCCTGTGCTCTGGCGGGCGTAAGTGCTGCCCCGATCGCAAGTTCCGCTGCAATCGCAAGTGCTGCCGCAATCGTCAACGTGCGCATGTGCTTCTCCTTTGTCGCGGCGCGAATGCGCCTATCGTTCGATTTGCATAAGGTCTTCGCCAATCAGGATCTCGCCGCGAAAGTCACGCGCGATAGTTGCGCGCAATTCTTCCGGAACACTGGCGGGAACCATGTGCGTCGTAACGAGAGTCCCGGCCCTGGCATCGCGCGCGATCGCGCCCAGAAACTCCGGAAATGTATGAATTGCAGCCATGTGTATCAGCCGCTCTTCGGGCGAGGCGAAGGCTGGCGAAGCGGATAAATTGGACTTCCGCGAATCCACGCATTCGTGGACGAGGATGTCCGCACCGTGTGCGTGGCGGATCACGTTTTCGCTCGGCGCGGTGTCACCAGATAGAACGATTGTCTTGTCGCGGCTTTGGAAGCGGAACCCGAACGACAGTCCCTCTGGCAGGTGCGGCGTGACAAAGGCCGAAACCTTCATGCCTGCAATCTCGGCCACAGGCCCGTGTTAGAATTCCACGACGCGGATGTCCGGCAAAGGTCGGAGCGGCGTCATCACGCCGAGCCTGTTGCGGAAGTCGAAATCGTGTAGCGCAAGCAACTGGGCGATCAACCGCTTCTGTCCCTGCGGTCCGTAGACATGCAAGGTGCGGTCGACGCCCATCAGCCAACGCACAAGAATGAAGTAGCCGAGATCTAGGTAATGGTCGGCATGATGGTGTGTGATCATCACATGATCAATATCGCGGGGCATGATGCGCGCTTCGCTCAAGCGATGAACCGCCCCAGGCCCGCAATCGGCCAAAATATGTGTATTGCCCAGACTGATGACTTGCGACGGCCCTTTTCGTGCCGGGTTCGGCATAGGCAGACCAGTACCGAGCATGGTGAGTTTCATGTCCAAAAATCTCCCTGCAGCGTGCTCAAGCAGGATTGTGCAAACGATAAAGCGTCGGCAGGAAGCCGCCGAGTATGCTCATTTCTTCGCTGGCATGCTGGTGCAGGCCGCTGACACGCTCGTCCGGCACGAGCTTCAGCATCTCTTCTCGCGAGATCGGGGGTGGCATCGGATCTATTTCGCCTAGCCAGAAGCGCGAACGTACGATGCAGCCTTCCGGCGTATCATGCACGAGATGCAGCGTGTGCCCGACCCACAGATCGCGGTCGAGCGGGCCGGTGCGGGCATAGATGGCGGCGCTCACACCTGCCTGTGCAAAACGCGACGTATCCAGAATGGCTGCGGGATCGCGGAAGTTGATCTTCAGCTTGAACAGCGTCGGTCCGCCGGCGAAATACTCGTGGACGATGTGCGTGCCGCCGACATACTCTCCCGTGCCACGCGGCCCGAGCCAGTCGCTGAACACATGGTCGCGTGGATGCCACCATTTGTAATGCTCGGTCGTCTGCACATAGCCGAACCACCATTCAAACATTTTGCCTGTCACGCCGATCATATGCGTGCGCGCGGCGACATGCGCGCGTCCGTCTGCGTGCCGGATCCAGCCGCTTTCGAACGGCAAATATTGTGTATCCAGAAGGCGGTTGGCTTCGCTGAGCAGCATGGGTGACGCTCTCCCCATCCATACAGTCTTGTATGGTTGCGCCTCTTGCTTAGGTCAGTCCGTCCTCGCCGTCAATACACGAGTGTATGGATCGGACGCTTCAACGCCGCATCAACGCGTCGTGCTGCGCCTTGGCGCGACGCAAGCGTGCGACAAGAGATAGTGTGCCGTTGCGCATGAATTCGCCCTGTACGAGCGCCTGATAGATATCCCCGCGCGATTGCGCCTCTACCGCCGTAAAGCCCATCGCCTGGAATTGCTGCACCATGTGGTCGAGACGCTTGCGGTCTTCATCTTCAAGTCGTTTGCGCGCCGCCGGATTGCCCCGCGCCCACAGCCGCAAAGCTGTGAATTGGCTATTCCCGACTTCGCGGATCACACGCTCGTAGACGATCCAGAGCCGCAGCGCCGGATCGGCCGTATTGCGCAGCGCCGGCATCATGGATTGTTCGAGGCCGAGTATGGCGTACCAACGCTGGAGTATCGCTTCGATCAAGTCATCGCGGTCGCGAAAATGCCAATAGAAACTGCCGCGCGTGACCTTCAGATGGCGCGCCAGCGCATCGACGCGCACCTGGTCGAGGCTGCCCTTGCCGAGCATCTGCCAGGCGGCTTCGGTCCAGTCGTCGCGGCCGAGCGGCGCGTCCTTGTCTTTTTTCGTTTTCGCCGTCTTCGTCATGCGCCGCTTTTAGCGCTGCTTTCTCCGACCTTCAATTCAGCGGCGGCATTTTCAATTCGCGGCGCAGGTCGGTCTTGTGTTCAACCCCTGCGATGTGCCGGAAATTGGCGATCATCCATTTGCCGTCGACCATCCGGAAATCAAAACGCACATGCATGCGCCGATCGAAGCTGAGAAAGCGCGCATCCACAACAGCCTTGTCCGGCCCAAGTGAAACCGGCTGCACCGTATAATTCTTAACTTCAGTATCCTGCGCCTGCAGAATGATATCTGCCTCGCGTCCAACATCTGATGTGCGCATGCGTGCGCGAATGGCCGGCGTATAGGGAACGGAAGGAACCTTGTCGCGCTGGTAGTCGTTGAAAATCTGCGCGGTGATTGCCACGGGATCGCCCGCTTGCGCGTAGGCAAAACGCGACCCTGCCCCTGCACACAGCAAGCCCAGAACGAACGTGCGGCGGTTAACAGATGCTGTCATGATTCAGGCTCCGGCAGATTGTAGACTGGAATCAAGCCTGAAAAGAGGCTGTGCGCAAGCTGGTATTTCGCGTAAATTTCAACCACTCATCCCGCCCACTGACCCCCGCCCACTCATCCCCGCTGGGGCCGCCACACCAGCCATGCCGCGATCATCGCGCCCGCAATCGCCGCCACGGCGCTCACCAGAAAAACCGAACCTATCCCCGCCGCCCCTGCTGCCAGCCCTAGCAGGGGGCCGGACACACCCAGCGACAGATCATAGAACGCCGTGAACGCGCCCATGGCGAGGCCCCGGTTCTGGGCCGGTGCCCGGCGGATCGCCTCCACGCCAAAGCCCGGATAGACAAGCGCATAGCCAAACCCTGTGAGCGCGACGCCAACGAGCGTCAGCGTCACACTCGGCGACTGCCAGATCATCAGCTGCCCGGCAACTTCGATCAGCACGCAGACGGCAGCGACTCTCGCCCCGCCAATCCTGTCGGGCAGATGGCCCAGCACCACGCGGCCAAAAATGAACGCCAGGCTTGTCGTTGTAAAAGCGAGCCAGACGTGATCCCACCCGCGCTCCACATAAAGCAGGGCGATGAATGTGGTGATCGCGCCAAAGCCGACCACGCTGAGGGCCAGCCCCAGCCCCGGCAGCCACACGGCGCCGGCGACCTTTGTGAACGCGGCGCGCGGCTGCCGCACACCCGGTACGGGTTGCAGCCGCGCAATCAGCAGCAGTGTTGCAACCGGCGCCAAAATCGACGCCAGCGCGATGGCGAAAAATCCGGCGGCTTCATACAACGCCGTGCCGATGGGCGCGCCGATGGCGACGGCGGCGTAAAGGGCTATGCCCATCCAGGCCATCACCTTGCCGGTGTTCGCCGGCCCCGCAAGGGTCAGGCCCCAGCTCATGGAGCCCATCACGATGAAACTCTGGCCGATGCCCAGCAGCAGCCGCCCCACCATGAGAACCGCCACGGATATATGCGGCGCAGCGGCAAATTGCAGCGAAACAAGATAGGCAACGCCGGACAGGGCGATGGTCAGCAGGCCCGCGATCATCGCGTTTTTCGGCCCCCTCGCGTCAGAATGCGCGCCCGCCCAGAAGCGCGAAAACAACGCCGCCGCAAATTGTGTGCTGCCGACTACGCCCACCACGAAAGGGCTGAGCCCCATTCCCTGGTTCACATGCAAAGGCAACGCAGGCATGGTGATGCCGATGACCAGATAGGCCACAAAAAGCACCAGCATCACCGGCATCAGGGGCATCAATACGCCAGCGGGCTCGGGCACGGGATCAGAATCAGGATCGGCAGGCATGATGGACGGACCGCATCTCGGGCAGGATTTGGGACATGAACAGGTCCGCGAATAGATATTGTTTGGGCTGTTCTGTCGACGTAGGGCGGCGCGAACTCAGCCCGTCATCGCCTTTTCCCTTCCCCCCGTCGCCGGGCACTGCTATTCCCGGCCCATGACCACCCATTCCCTGGACAACATCCGCAACTTCTCCATCGTCGCCCATATCGACCATGGCAAATCCACTCTGGCCGACAGGCTCATTCAGGAGACTGGCACGGTCGCCGCGCGAGATATGGAAGAGCAGATGCTCGATTCCATGGACATCGAGCGTGAGCGCGGCATCACCATCAAGGCGCAGACCGTGCGGCTGGAATACACGGCGAAGGACGGCAAGACCTATATCCTGAACCTCATGGACACGCCCGGCCATGTCGACTTCGCCTACGAAGTCTCGCGCTCGCTGGCCGCCTGCGAGGGTTCGCTGCTGGTTGTCGACGCCTCCCAGGGTGTGGAAGCCCAGACGCTGGCCAACGTCTATCACGCGCTGGATGCAGGCCATGAGATTGTGCCCGTCCTCAACAAGATCGATCTGCCCGCTGCCGAGCCCGACCGCGTGAAAGAACAGATTGAGGAAGTCATCGGCCTTGATGCCTCCAACGCCGTGCCGATTTCCGCCAAGACGGGCATTGGCATCGATCTGGTGCTGGAAGCCATCGTCACCCGCCTGCCGCCGCCCCAGGGCGACGAAACTGCGCCGCTCAAGGCGCTGTTGGTTGATTCCTGGTATGACGCCTATCTTGGCGTCGTCGTGCTGGTGCGCGTCATTGATGGCGTGATGAAGCGCCATCAGAAGATCAAGATGATCGGCACTGACGCCCATTACATGATTGAAAAAATCGGCGTCTTCCGCCCCAAGATGGAAGATCGTCCCGAACTCGGCCCCGGCGAAATCGGCTTCATCACGGCACAGATCAAACAGGTGGCCGATACCCGCGTTGGCGACACCATCACCGATGACAAGCGCCCTTGCGCCGATGTGCTGCCCGGCTTCAAGCCAGCCCAGCCCGTCGTGTTCTGCGGCCTGTTCCCTGTCGACGCTGCGAAATTTGAAGACTTGCGCAATGCCATGGCGCGCCTGCGCTTGAATGACGCGAGCTTCTCCTATGAAATGGAATCCTCCGCCGCACTGGGATTTGGTTTCCGCTGCGGCTTTCTTGGCCTGCTGCATCTGGAAATCATTCAGGAGCGCCTGTCGCGCGAGTTTGATCTTGATCTCATCGCAACAGCGCCAAGCGTCATCTATCACATGTATCTGACCGACGGCACGACCCTCGAAATGCACAACCCCGTCGATATGCCCGATGTCGTGAAGATCAAGGAAATCCACGAGCCCTGGATCAAGGCCACAATCCTTACGCCGGATGAATATCTCGGTGCAGTCCTGAAACTGTGTCAGGAGCGGCGCGGCACGCAGGTCGATCTCAACTATGTCGGCAAGCGCGCGATGGTGGTCTATGAGCTGCCGCTGAATGAAGTGGTGTTCGATTTCTACGACCGCCTGAAATCGATCTCCAAGGGATACGCCAGTTTCGACTATACGATATCCGATTATCGCGAAGGTGATCTGGTAAAAATGTCGGTGCTGGTGAATGCCGAGCCCGTCGACGCCCTGTCGATGCTCGTCCACCGCACCCGTGCCGAATCCCGCGGCCGCGGCATGGTGGAAAAACTGAAAGACCTGATCCCCCCGCACATGTTCGTGATCCCGATTCAAGCCGCCATCGGCGGCAAAATCATCGCCCGCGAAACCGTGCGCGCCCTGCGCAAGGACGTCACCGCCAAATGCTACGGCGGCGACGCCAGCCGCAAACGCAAGCTGCTCGACAAGCAAAAAGAAGGCAAGAAACGCCTGCGCCAGTTCGGCAAGGTCGAGATACCGCAAGAAGCGTTTATCGCGGCGCTGAAGATGGATGGGTGAGGTGAGAGAAGATAAGATAAGATAAGTCTGTTTCCCGCAGGGGACGGGCGAGCACATAGCGCTGATTTTTGTTTTGACAGCTAAGAATTTGATCCCGATCTATCAGGGTAGGCTAGATAACGCGCTGCATTTTGGCGTCGGCTCGCGCCAGTAAAGTTCGCTTATCGGCAGAAAATAACCGCTGAGGCGGCCTGAAATGTTTAAGGCAATTTATCTCTGTCCTTGTCATATCAATGTCATACACAATTTATAATCTCCCAACTTCTTTCAATAGCTGACGCGCATTTAAAATGCTGAAGGCCGAAATGATCCGGATGGATGAAGTCTCCGTTGTTTATCCCACCGGTGTTTGCGCTCTGCAGCCAACCTGTATCGAGTTCAAGCGTGGACGATTTACGGTTCTTCTGGGCGCTTCCGGTGCTGGCAAGTCTACGCTGCTGCGCACTTTAAACGGGCTCGTACGTCCAACCCACGGCGATATACTGGTCTCCGGACACAGGTCAATTTTTTCGTCGGGCCGTGCCCTCCGCGAACATCGCAGCCGCACCGGTATGATTTTTCAGCAACATCACCTGATTGGCCGTATGACAGCCTTGCGAAATGTCCTCATGGGCCGGCTCGCTGTCTATGGTTCTTTGCGGACCCTGGCTCCTATGCGGAAGGCTGATCGGCTGATTGCACTTGAGGCTCTCGATCGGGTGGGGCTTGTAGACCGCGCTCTCCACAGGGTGGACGAGCTTTCAGGCGGGCAGCAGCAAAGGGTAGGCATTGCGCGAGCGATGGCGCAACGGCCACAAATCATTCTCGCTGACGAGCCGGTTGCAAGTCTTGATCCCGCGACTGCGGCCATGGTGTTGGCCGATCTCCATCGCATCTGCCGTGAAGACCAGATCACGGCGATAGTGAGCCTGCATCAGGTCGATTTGGCGCGACAGTTCGCCGATCACGTCATTTGCCTTGCCGGCGGGCGTTGCGTGTTCGAAGGCGAGCCACAGAACCTGCGCCCCAACGTTCTGCAAGACGTTTACACCCCGCCCCACCAGCCGCTCGCAAATGCAGCTGAATAAAACAGATGATGGAGTATTTGATGCGCCGCCGTGACTTTATAGCCGGGATGACCAGCGCGACTGCCGGTTTGATGCTTGGGCAGACTGCCCTTGGCGCGGACCGGAACAATCCTGATAAACTCCGGGTTGCACTGCTTCCCGACGAGAATGCTTCGACACTGATCCAAAATGCGCAACCGTTGAAGGCCTATCTGGAGCGCATTCTGCGCAAAGACGTCGAGATCGTCGTGACGACGGATTATTCGTCGATGATTGAAGCCATGCGGTTCGGCCGGATTGAAGTGGGCTATTTCGGCCCACTTTCTTATGTTCTCGCAAAATCGAAAGCACCGGAAATTGAACCATTCGCTGTCGGCGTGGAGAGAGGTCAACCCAATTATAAGTCTATCCTTATTGCGACAGCTGAAGGACCGGTGAAGACGCTCGCTGATGTGAAAGGACGTCCTTTCGCATTCGGCGATCAAGCTTCGACGTCGAGCCATCTGGCGCCCCGTTCAATACTCGCCAAGGCGGGGCTGATAGCCGAGAAGGACTATAAAGCGGTGCATCTTGGCCAGCATGATGCCGTTGCGCGCGCGGTCGCGTCAGGTCAGGTTCCTGCCGGGGGGCTTTCGGAGTCCATCTATAGGGTGTTGGTCGAGACGAACAAGCTGGATGCAAGTAAATTGAGGGTGCTGGGTCTTTCCGACCCTATTCCGAACTATCCCATGACCGTGCAAGGTTATCTTGCAAAAGAGTTGAAAGAAGCCATCAAGCAATCGTTTCTGAAACTGGATGATCCCGCGATCCTCAAGCTTTTCCGTGTTGAACGTCTCGCCCCGGCTTCCGACAAGGACTATGACGTGCTCCGCGAAATGGCGACGATACTGCAATTGAACCTGGCAAAATTGTAACATCATGAGCGTGGCTGAAAAATATGCGTCAATCCTGGCTGAGGAACGCCGTACTGGAGCGCGCGGCGCAATTCCAGTTTTATGCTTGCTCGCCGCTTCCGTTCTTGCGTTAGTGGTCACTGGATTTTTCGATCTCCAGCGCTTTGTAGAGAGTGGGCCGGCGATCCAGCAGCTTGCAGCTGAAATGTTTCCCCCAAATTTCAGCCGTTGGAGATACTGGATACAGCCATTGTTTGATACGCTTGCGATGTCAGTTGCGGGCACGGCGCTTTCGGTCGTTCTTTCTTTGCCTCTGGCTCTTCTGGCAGCGCCAAACACTGCGCCCAATCGCTTCGTCTATATTTGCGCGCGCACCGTCCTTGCCTTTCTTCGTTCGGTGCCTGAGATCATCTATGGCGTTCTGCTTGTCGCTGCCGTTGGTTTTGGCGCTCTGCCGGGCGTTCTCGCACTTGCCCTCCACTCTGCCGGGATGGTGGGAAAATTTTATGCTGAGGCAATCGAACATGTCGATCCCAAACCGCTTGAAGCTGCGCGTGCCGCTGGCGCGACCGCCTTTCAAGTCGTCACTCACGCCGTCCTGCCTCAGGCGCTTCCCCAGCTTGCAGATGTCACGGTTTACCGGTGGGAGTATCATTTCCGCGCCTCTGCCGTGCTGGGCATCGTAGGAGCCGGGGGGATCGGTTTTGAATTGATGGCTGCGCTACGCTTGCTCGCTTATGATCAGGTCTCGGCCATTCTCATCTCAATCCTTGCCTGTGTGGTCATTGTCGATGGCATCGGCGCACGGCTTCGCAAGTCGCTCAAGTAAGGCCCCGCCGTATGCCCCGGAAACCTAACGTTGTCGTCACAAGCAAATGCTTCCCCGAGACGCTTGAACTGCTGCGGGCGGAAGCCGATCTTGTGGCGAATCCGGGTCCAGAAGCCTGGACCTATCATGAAGTCCTGCGCCAATCCCGGACCGCCAATGCCGTCATGGCGTTCATGCCTGACCGGCTGGATGCCGCCTTTTTTGCAGCTTGCCCTGATCTGCGCATAGTGGGAGCAGTCCTGAAGGGTTTCGACAACATCGACGCCGCCGCAGCGACCCGTGCGGGGGTTTGGGTGACGATCGTTCCCGATCTGCTAACGATCCCAACGGCAGAACTTGCAATAGGTCTCATGTTGTCGGTCGGTCGAAACATCCATTCAGCCGACAGGGCGGTGCGGGCTGGAGAGTTTCAAGGTTGGCGGCCACGCTTTTACGGCCGTGGCCTCGCCAACGAGACAGTTGGGATCGTGGGGTTTGGCTGCGTAGGCCAGGCTATCGCTGATCGCCTTCGCGCCTTTAATTGCCGCATACTCGCCTACGATTCGAATGCGGTTGATCTTGCCCGAGCAGGCTCCGTCGAATTCACGCAATTGGGGGATCTCGTGAGCCGTTCGGACTATGTGGTGCTTGCGCTGCCGTTGAACGAGTCCACACAGAAAATTGTCGACAGGGACCTTATCGCCCGAATGCAGAACGGTGCATATCTGATCAACCCGGCCCGGGGCTCGCTGGTTGACGAAGCGGCCATCGCGGATGCCCTCGAAAGAGGCCACCTTGCCGGTTATGCAGCCGACGTGTTCGAGTTTGAAGATTGGGCCAGGCCCGGCCGGCCAGCACACATTGAACCCCGGTTGATAAAAGACCTGGATCGAACAGTTCTCACCCCGCACATTGGTTCTGCCACAGTCGATGCACGCCGGCGCATCGAGCTATCGGCTGCGCAAAGCATTCTGGAATGCCTGCGGGGCGAAAAACCTTCTCTTGCGATCAACCACCCGGATTCGGTCCATGTGTAGTCTGTAACCTCGCCCTTCGAGACGCGCGCTGCGCGCGCCCTCAAGGTGAGGTTTTTGGTCTAATGGTGCTTAGTTAGCCTTCATGCTGAGGAGGCGCACAGCGCCGTCTCGAAGCACGAGGGCGGCGTGCCCCCCTTCACCTTTTCCCCAGCACATCCGCGAGCCGCATCTTCGCGCTTCCCGGTTTCAGCGGTTTCTGCTGGCTTTCGTGCGGGGCCCAGCCTGAGAGCCATACGATTTCGAATGTTGCGTGGACGCGGCCATCGAGGTCGGCGAAGAGTTGGCTGTAGATTTCGGCAGCGCGCAGAAACACCGCCCGCTGCGATGGTGTTTTCAATCTCTGCACCAGCGTATTGGTGGCGCCCATCGCGCGCAGATCGGCCATCAAACCGAACATGTCATTATATCGCACCCGGATCGTATCGATATCCGTGACCGGCAAGGCAAAGCCCGCGCGCTGCAGCAGGCCGCCCATGTCGCGCAGATCGGCGAAGGGCGCGACGCGCGGACTGGCGCCGCCGGTTAGTTCGTCTTCGGCCTGCGCCAGCGCGGCGCGCAATTCCTGCAAGGTCTGGCCGCCCATCATGCAGGCGAGAAACAGCCCGTCGGGCGCCAGCGCCTGCCGTATCTGGATGAGGGCGCCGGGCAGATCGTTCACCCATTGCAGCGACAGGGCTGACACCACCAGATCAAAACTCTCCGGCGCAAAGGGCTGCACTTCCTCGTCAGCCACAATGGTTTTCCATCCCGCTCTGTCCGTCGCCGAACTGTCCTGCTCCGCCAGCGGTGCGGCGCGGGTAATGGTGCGCCCTTTATCTTCGCCCGCCAGCATGGCGGCCAGATGCGGGGCTGGCGTGCCCAGATCGAGCACATGCGGAAAAGGCCGCAATGTCGCCTGCAGCCGGGCTTCCATATCCTCGACGGCACGGACCAGCAAAAAGTCGGCCGCAGGCATTTTGAGCGCGCGCGCGAGTCTCTGGCGCTGAAGCGCGCGGTCGAAAACCTGGGGAATGGTGGATGGCTCTGTCACCGCCCGCTTATGCCGCTGGCGGGCCGCGCGGTCAAAGCCCATGTTGGAGCGCGCGCCACCTTACGATCAGACAATGAGCGAACAGGCGCGGGAACACTGGTATCCGGACTGGCTGAACAGGGCCGAAACGGCCATCGCGGCGACGGCTGAGCCTGCGATACTGCAACGCAGCATGGATTTTATGTTGCGCAACATAAAGCCGGGCATGCTGCGCAAGGCAGCGGCAGCAACAGTGAAACAACTCGTTGATATCATTTACCCTCCTTCATGCATCGCCTGCCGCCGGGCGACAATGAATGCCGGTACGCTCTGCGCCCCATGCTGGGTCGCCATGCCGTTTATCGAGCGGCCCTATTGCGAGCGGCTGGGCACACCCTTCCAGCAGGATCTTGGCCCCGGCCTGATTTCCCCGGAAGCCTTTGCCAATCCGCCGGTGTTCCAGCGCGCGCGCCGTCGCCAGTTTCCAGGACGGCCCCGCGCGCGATCTCGTCCATAATCTCAAATATGGCGACAGGCTCGAATTGGCGGCCCCGATGGGCGCGTGGATGGCGCGGGCCGGTGCGGAATTGCTGGCTGAATGAGGTGTCGTGATCCCCGGCCGCTGCATCGCCGGCGCCTGTTTTCGCGCCGTTTCAATCAGGCCGCCGAGCTGGCCCGGGCCGTCGCGCAAGCAGGCGAAAGGCCTTTTGATCCACTGGCGTTGGTCCGCGTGAAACCAACCCTGCCGCAGGTCGGGCGCACGCGCGCGCAACGCGCTGATAACGTACAAGGCGTGTTTCGCGTGCCGGAGGACGCAAAACCCCGTATTCACAGAAAAAAGATTGTTCTTGTCGACGATGTGCTCACATCTGGCGCGACGACAAATGCGGCCTCACGTATTTTGCTGCGGGGCGGCGCTGCCCGTGTCGATGTGCTTGTGTTTGCAAGGGTTGTGACACAGGGGTGACCGAACTATATATTTGAGCCGGAGACTGAACACATGCCCGCAATCATCATCTACACCAAATCCACCTGCGGCTATTGCCATGCCGCCAAGACCTTGTTGAACAAGAAAAATGCCGCTTTCGAGGAGATTTCCGTCGATGGCGACATGGAAGCGCAGCGCAAGATGTCCGAACGGGCTGGCGGAAGCTGGACTGTGCCGCAGATTTTTATAGGGTCGACCCATGTCGGGGGTTGCGATGACCTTTATGCCCTGGAAAGCGCCGGGAAGCTCGATCCGCTTCTGGCAAGCTGAACCTATCAATGATCAAGTACTCGCTCATCTGTGAAAAAGACCACGAATTTGAAAGCTGGTTTGCGAATTCGGAAAGCTTTGACACTCAGGTCAAGCGGGGCTTGGTCGACTGTCCTCATTGCGGCAGCAAAAAGGTTTTCAAGGCTCTGATGGCGCCCTCGGTGGCGACAGCGCGGAAAAAAGAGCAACGGCAAGAAAACAGGGCTCATGCGATGCGACAGGCGATGGCCGCCATGCCGCCGCCGGGCGCGGCTCCCGTTGCTGCACCCGCAGCGCCAGTTCCGGCGTCTGCGCCGATTGTGGCGCCCCAGCAGCCTGTGACTCTCCTTGATGAGAAACACGCGGAATTGCGCGCCGCCATTCGCGAGCTGCACGAAAAGGTCGTGGCGACATCCGAAGATGTGGGCAAGGATTTTCCCGAACAGGCGCGCCAGATGCACGATGGCGATATTCCCGTCCGCTCCATTCGCGGCGAGGCGACCTTTGAGGAAGCCAAGGAATTATGGGAGGAGGGCATCCCGGTCCTGCCGATCCCCCCGTTACCCGAAGACCGCAATTAAGCGGTTTACGTTACAACCTACTCGCACAGGGCTTCTACGGAGCTGCGCTCTTTGTCCTTGAGAATATCAGGGCGGGTCGAATAGGTGGCGATGGCTGTCATCGCCAGCAGCGCCCCATGCAGCACCACATCGCCATCCCGTTGGCCGGAACGTATCGCCGCTATCGGGTCCTGCCCGTTTACGGCCCGCGCGATGCCGCGTGAGGCTTCCTCCCGGGCCGCCGCCAGCGAGCAATCACGCCACGCCATTTCAGCCGCGCGCGCTGCCAGCAGAACATTGTATCGAGCTTCAGGCTCCAGCCCCGGCGCAATCCTGGTGCGCAGATGCGAAGTGGATAATTTCAGGAGATCTTCGCCTGCGGGCTCGCCGGTTTGCAAATGCGGAGTCTCGCTCATGCCTGCCTCCATCTGCCCGGTGGGGTCATGTGGACGATTTCATATTCGAGTTCGGCAGCGATGCGTCCGGTGAGTGCGAGCTCGAGCGAAGGTTCGCGTCCGGAGGAATGGCGTTCGCCCTGTTCAAGCGCAATCACCGCCCAGCGCGCATGCGCAAGCACTTCATAGGCAGCGACAGCATCACGATCGATGCTGGCTCCGCTTTCGATTTCGTAGCCGACGTAAAAATCTTCGCGTGGTCCGATGCCGCCAGCTTCCAGATCGGTGCGTCCAAAGCGCCAGCATTTGGCGCAGAACCAGGCTATGTCAAAATGCGGATCACCCCAATGCGCAAACTCCCAGTCGAGGATTGCGGTCAGACCGGTATCATCGACAAGATAATTGCCGGTGCGATAATCGCTGTGCACGAGTGTCACACGTTCGGCGTGCGGCAGATGCAGATCGAGCCAGCGCAATCCCCATTCGAGTGCGGGACGTTTAGCGCCAAGCGCATCAAGCGTGTCGCGCAATTGCGCCAAATGCGTGCGCGCTGGATCAACCGGCGGAACACCAAGGAAAGCGAGGTCGGGATCCCCGGGCAAGACGCGATGAATTTTCGCAAGCTCGCGCCCTAGCATGCGGGTGAGTTCACGCCTGTCACCACCCAGCGACATATCCTTGACGATGCGCGAGCCCAGCGCGACGCCTTCTGCCTTCTCATAAAGGGCAAAGGGTTTGCCGAAGATGGTGGCATCTTCGCAATAGAGAACGGGACGCGGCGCGCGCGCGCCAGCCGCATAAGCCGTCTGCACGATTCTGAATTCCTCCGCGCGACTGTGGCTTGAGCGGATCGTTGCGGGAGCGTCGGTGCGCAGGACGTATTCGACATCGAAGTCTTTAATCTTGACCAGCCAGTTCTCCTGAATCGCCCCGCCGCGCAACGGTCCGACGGTCAGTACGGAATCGGGCATCGAACCCTCGTGCCCGGCAATTAATGATGCGAGCGCTGCAAGGTTCGGTTCGCTCATTTAGGACCCCAGCGCCAGTAGTCCATGCCTTCACTCGCAACATGGCGGGCCAGCACCATTTTGTGAACTTCGCTCGCCCCATCAACCAGCCGCGCCTGACGGGCATAGCGATAGATCCATTCGAGCACCGTGTCCTTGGAATAGCCGCGCGCGCCGTTGAGCTGGATCGCCGTATCCGCCGCCAGATGAAGGGTATCGGCCACATGGATCTTGGCGCTTGAGAC
>CAMDKB010000047.1 GCA_945901195.1 Rhizobium sp. Q54 | reverse complement strand
AAAGACCGCGGTTAGAAAAACCAGCGCAATCTTGGACGTATAGCCAATACCGAAAGCCAGCATGAACAATGGCCCGAGCGCGATGGTCGGTGTGGCGTAAAGCATCGACACCCAGGGATCGAAGAGATCACGCACTCGCCGCGATGCCGCCATCAAGACGCCAAAGCCAATTCCAACAATGATTGCAAGACCAAAGCCGCCCGCAAATTCGATGAAGCTGACTTGGATGTCGGTGATCAATTCGCCAGATTGTATCAATTCAACAAAGCGCTCTCCGATCGCGCCAAGCCGGACAAGAAAAAGTTTGTTGTCAAGATACCACGCCACCGCCTCCCACAGGATGGCGGCAACGCCGAACGACACGATCCAGCGGCGCACCTCAGGCGATATCACTCGGCATATCCTCCCTCCAGCGGCTTATGAGCGCCGGTTTGGAGAGAGCATATCGCTGAATCCGCTTGTCCGTCCACGGCAAATAGAAACTAATTGTGGTCGAGCAGACCCCACGCGAGCGTGACGACTTCAGGCACGGTGGCATAGACTTCCCTGATGGCCTGCTCAATGCGCTCACCCGTTACAACGTCCGAAGATCTCGCACTTTTTTTCGTGTCTTCGATCATCGCCGGGTCCTGCATGGCCCGGTTGAAGGCGTCACGCAATTCCCTCACCTTTACATCGGGCGTGCCTGCCGGAGCAATCAGCGGCCAGGCAACAAGTGTATCGAGCACGATGAGCCGCATGGCCTGCCGCTCATTTTCAGTTTTCATGAGATCGAGTATGAGCGGAATATCAGGCAGATTAGGGTGCTTTTCATAGGCCATCTGTACGAGGATACGGACCTTGCTGTCGCGCAGCCAATCAGGCCTCTGCGCCATGATGCCGTCCCAGCCCCATCCGCAGATGGACTGGACTTCTCCACGCTCCATCGCCGGATGCAATTGCGTAAGTCCCGTATAGCCGGAAATGACCTTGAACTTTGTGCCGAGCAGCGCATTGAGGGCGGTTGGATAATCGTATGTACGAGAGCCACGCCCCGTCGATCCCGCAACAAGCACGGTTGTCTTCATATCCTCCAGCGTCTTGACCGGCGTTTCATGCCAGACGGTACAAAGGTTGACTGCCGTCGACATTGAACCGATCCAGCGCAATGTGCGCGGGTCATATTGCGCGAACTTGTTGCCAAACAGCGGCTCAAGAATGGTTGCGCCACCCACTATGCCCAAGGTCGCTCCATCTTTCGGCGCCACATTGGCTACGTGGTTGCTGGCGACAATGGCGCCCGCGCCGGGCATGGTCTTGACCACAATCGCTGGATTGCCCGGCAGATATTTTCCCATGTGCCGTGACAGCAAGACGCCTGTGTTGTGATACAATCCGCCCGCGCCAAAGCCGACAATGATGTTGATCTGCTGGGACTGTTGCGCAAGGCATGGAGCGGTGCATCCAATTTGCAGCGCCATGATTGTGCTATAAAACGCAGTGTGAAATCTCATTACCGCTTGGCCTCATTTGAGTTCGATGGCTGTTCGTAGCGAGCCAGCCGGGATTCCAGTTCGCTGATCCTTGTCCGCAACATGGCGGTAGCATCCTCGATAACTTCAATGGAATAACGCGGAACAATATGCTGCGGGCAGTTCCAGTCGAACGCTTCCACATCAATGAGCATGGCCCGTTCGATACGCGCCTTGTAACCGGGCAGGGTGAATTTTAGCAATAAGTCTGCATCCTCGCTTATGGTCACTCGACCAAAGAGTTTAAGTCTGATGCGATTGGCGTAATCCATGAAGAACAGGCAGGCCCTTTTGTCCTGGCTCAGATTTCCCAGACTGATATATTGAAGATTGCCGCGAAAATCAGGCCATGCCAGCGTCTTCTCATCGAGCACACGAACGAAACCTGCAGGCCCGCCGCGGTGCTGCACATAAGGCCAGCCCCCATCGCCCGTGCTTGCCATATAGAAGCTGTCACGCTCGCGGATGAAAGTTGTCTCGTTGTCGCCCAGAATATGGTGGTAGCGATCACCAGATGTCATCGCATCCATGGCGTCGCGGCTGTTCATGCGCAATTGCGCGGCGCGCACGGACTTGGTGAAGGCGATCTCCGCGAACCTGTTTCCCATCGCGCAACTCCCGTGCCCTGGTCAGAAGACGCGCTTTATTCCAACAGCTTTTTCATGCGGTCAACGACGGAGGCTGGCGTCGACAGCGCACGCACCACAAGCTTCTGCATATCATCGCCGATGATGGGATCAATTTCGATATTGAGTTTGGCAGCTTCCGCAACAAACTCTGGGTCCGCGAGCATTTTCTTGTAGGCGCCAATCAGGGCTTGCAGGCGATCGGGTGGAATTCCAGGTGTTGCCGCAAGCGGGCGTCCCATTTCTGATCCGATTGCCATGAGTTCGAAAATGCGCTTGTCGTCTTCGGTTTTGGCAAGATCAATCAGGAGCGGTGGGCCAGGATTATCGGCCGGTGCAGCCAGCGCCTGATGTACCAGAACCGTTATTTTCTTGTCGCGTAGCCAGTCGGGCTTGGTCACCTTCCAGCTGGACCAGGTGTTATAGCGCCCGTGCACCTCGCCGCGTTCCATTGCAACATTGATCTGGCTGCCGCCAGGATAGCCGGGCACGATCTTGATGCGTGTCCCGAGCAATTGATTCATCAAGGTCGGCACCATGAAGCTTGGTGAAGAACGACCGCTGGCGCCGGTTATGAAATCATGTGTGCGCAAATCCTCGAAGCTTTTGACGGACGACGTATGCCAGGCCACAACATTTTCCTTGGTCGAGGCGATCGTGCCGATCCACTGGAATTGCGCGGCATCGAATTTGATCGCCTTGTCGCCAAAGGCCTGAAACAGGGCCAGCGTCCCCACCAGTATGGCCAGTGACGTGCCGTCTTTGGGCGCGATATTGAAATGGTAATTCGCAGCCACAATGCCGCCGCCGCCTGTCATGGTCTGATGCACGACAGCCGGCTGGCCGGGGATGTGCTTGCCAAGATATCGGCTGACGAGCCGTCCATGGACATCATACTCACCACCCGCTTCCGCCCAGTTGATGATACGCACGGTCTTGCCGGTGTAAAAATCGGAAATAGCATCTGCGTGCGCGGTTTTGTCCGTCACGGCGGTGACGGCGAAAATCCAGAGACAGGTGGAGAAAGCAAGAGTGCAAGGCTTCATTTCTTACCCCGGGAGTTGCAGTATCGGGCCAGCTACCGCTGACAACTTACGACACTCGTGCACGAGAATGAAGCAGCTTATTTGCGGACGTAGAGATCCCAGCAGGGCGTAAGCTCGATCCTTTGAGTGTGATCAAGAACAGGTTGAAAAGTCTGGAAAAGGCTCAGGCGTACGGGTGTTATCGGGCAAAGGGGTACAAGCAGCGCATGGGCCTCCAGCGCTGCATTCAGGCGCGAGCCAGTCAGCGGCGGCACGGTGCGTCCGGCGGCCATGCCGATAGAGATCAGCTTGACAGGGGTGCGTCTGAGCAGCGGCGTGAAGACATCGACAAAGTCCAGGGTGATGATTTTGTCCAGACGTGTCCTGTTTTGCGCTTCCCATTTTAGGAGGGCATCAGTAGCCTCCGATATGCTGATCAGATGGGTCAACTGGAAGTCAAATTCCGAATACAGCAGAAGCGACGATTGATGGCCAGCTTTTGAGAGACCGTTGTAACGGTCATCGATGTGCCCGTAATGCGCTTTCATCGCAAAGGCCCGTTCAAGAAGTTCGGCTCTTGCGTCGACCTCGCCATATTTTCCCAGCAGTGGAGCCTCCAGGGAATCATAAAAGAGCGTGCCGAGCACAACACGCGCTGTCCTGTGCATCATGGGCATCAGTATCGGCAAAGTGGATAACACGATAAGCAGGAGAACGGCTGTGCGGCGGTCTCTGTGGCGTGGATGCCAACGCCAGAACAGATCAGCCAGAAATGGCCAAACGAAAGAAAATGCAATGGAACCCGTATTCTGGGTCTCGAACCATACGCTGGCGACCGTCAGCATCAGGATCCATGCAAAATCATGATCGAGTACTGCGGCGATGCGCTTGCGCAGCAAGATGCCGGCGCGTTGCGACAGCAGAAAGGCTAATCTTGCCCGATCCACCCAGGCCAGCAGTCCGGCGAGCATGAAGGTGGTGGCGATGATATCGAGATACATGATGACGGGCGCACGAAAACGCTCGAATAATTTCTGGTTATTTAACTCCAGGAGAATCCCGATATCCTTGAGGTAGGCGCTGACCATGCCCGTTGGCAGCTCGATCAAAACACACACACCGGCGAATATCGCCAACGCCTGGCCCAATTGCTTGAGACTCAGCCGTCCCGCCAGCACGGCATGCGTTATGATGATCAGCGCTGTCAGCGCGCCGGTAATTTTCAGAAAAAAAGCAACCGTTAGTAAAATGCCTGTCAGCAGCGTGAGCTTGCGGCCAGGCGGCACGAACACATAACCTGCCACGAGGATATAGAGCACCAGGCAAATGTGCCTGTTGTAAATGCCAAAGCCGTCCACGCCAGCATGTGGATAGACTTCCTTGCTGTTCAAGGGAACGAACGCGAAAAATACGAACGGCAAGACCACAACGAGAGCCAGCGCTGCGTTTCTCTTGATGATATCCTTGTTCACCCAGGCCATGAGCGGCAGGGTGATGATCAGCATGCTCCATTGCGCGAGCAGAAGCATGTGCCCGTTAGGGAACAGGGTTTCGACCAATCTATAGGTGTAGTATCCAAGCGCGCCGACGGGTACGAAAAAATCTACGTGTGGCAATTGTCCGTTGGCGATGCGCCAGGATGCATCGGGGTACAGAAAAGTATCCCAGTAATAGCCGCCGATCGGTAATTTGACGGGCAGCAAAAATATGACCGCGCAGGAGAACGCCAGCACGAGAAGCCAGAATTCCGAGGACACTAATTGTTGTCGTGTTGAATCAGCGAAAGAAAGCAGCGCGCGCGCGACACCCACGTGCCTGCCCGCGGGGGCTGCACCGGTCGCTGCCACCATATGTGTCTGCAATTCCGCCATGCCGCAATATGGCTGAATAGCCAAGTTGATTAAAGTATTTCCATCAAATTTGGTAAACTGAGGCTGACTGCGATGAGCCCGGCTCAAAGAAAACGCAGCGCTAGAGGCTTTTCATGAACTTGCCGAAAGTCATTAACCCTTCCGGCCAGGGTCCGTGGCCTGAATCGGCATTGATATGTCCAGCTTCACCCGCATCAATGATTTGTGCACCCCAGTCCAGGGCAAGATCTTCGTTAACCTTATAGTGCCCGAACTCATCATTCCGGCTGGCTATGAGGAGTGAGGGGAAGGGCAATGGTCCGCGCGGGAATGGTGTAAATGCGGGATCAATTTCCCCCATAATTCTCAGTCGTTCTTCGGCTGGCGGAGCCACAAGAAAAGCACCGCTGACCTTGCCAGGCGCAAAGGTGCTGGCAGCATGGGCAATGGCCGGCACACCCAAAGAATGGCCCAGCAGTACGACAGGCCGGGAGCTTGCCGCAACGGCGCGCTGGATGCGTTCGATCCAGTCTTTCAGGACTGGTTTTTCCCAATCGTCCTGTTCAATGCGCACGCCTGTGGAAAGCCGTTCGAGCCAGCGCGTCTGCCAGTGATGAGGCCCGGAGTTGCCCATTCCCGGCACAAACAAAAGATCAGCCTCTGCCACGCGCATGTTATCAGTCCGTCCTGTGATCAGCGCGACATATCCATCATTTCAAAAAATACAAGAGCGGGAATCTCGTTGCCTGCCGAATTCAGCGCGCATCTTCCATGACAAAGCTTGCGCCTTTTTCTCCGATGGCCATGGACGGTGCGTTCGTATTCCCGCCAACAATTGTCGGCATGATGGATGAATCGATCACCCGCAAACTTTCAATGCCGCGCACGCGCAGCCGTGAATCTACAACACCCAGGGGATCGCTGGCAGGCGCCATCTTGCACGTGCCGACGGGGTGGTATGAGGTCATGATGGTTTTGCGGATATAGGCTTCAATGGCCTCGGAACTCGTTACGCTCTCTCCGGGCGTGATTTCCCGTCCGCGATGCCGCGAAAGCGCAGGCGCTGCCAGAATTTGGCGACCGAGCTGCGTGCCACGCACCATCGCGGCAGTGTCAGCGGGATCATCGAGAAAATTTGGATGCAGGATGGGCTTTGCAGCTGGATCGGCCGAGGCGAGCTCCATGTAGCCGCGGCTCTTCGGGCGTAACAGGATCGCCATCAAGGTAAAGCCATGTTGGCTCGGCATGAACTGGCCCGGTGCGCGAATGGCCGGCATGAAAACATATTGGATATCCGGCTTGGCCAATGTGGGATCTGTTCGGATAAAGCCGCCCGCTTCAACTGCATTGGTTGTCAAAGGACCGCTGCGGCGGAAGGCATATTGCAGCACTGCCAGCGTATAGCGTGGCAACGTACGTAGATTGAGCGCGGCGCTTTGCCCCGAGATATCTTCAAATTCGATCCACGATGCCGGATGATCCTGCAGATTGCGGCCGACGCCTGGCACATGCTGCACACTGGCGATGCCATGCTGCTTCAGGGCTTCCCCATCCCCTATGCCCGAAAGCATCAGCAACTTCGGCGAGTTATATGCGCCGCCGCACAGGATGACTTCGCGCCGCGCCGCGATCATCAGTTCACGCCCCTCATGCCGGATCAATACGCCACTTGCGCGCTTGTTTACGATCTCGACTTTCAGCGTTTCACAATTGTTGATGACTTCAAGGTTTTTGCGCTGAAGCACTGGATGGATGAAAGCGCGCGTCGCGTTCCATCGCTGACCGTTCTTTTGTGTGACTTCCCATGGACCGAATCCATCCTGACGTTCACCATTGAAATCGTCATTGCTGGGATATTGCGTCTCACCCGCGGCGTCGAGAAAGGCGCATGTCACAGGGTTTTGAGTGCGCAATTCCGCCACGTTCAATTCGCCGCCAACGCCATGCAGCGCATTGCCGCCGCGCTCGCGGTTTTCTTGCTTTTTGAAGAGGGGCAACACGTCGTCCCATCCCCAGCCTGCATTGCCCAGGTCCCGCCATTCGTCGTAGTCGCTGGCATGGCCGCGCATGTAAACCATGCCGTTGACCGAACTGGAGCCGCCGGACATTCGACCGCGATGGGTGGGAATGTCGCGATTGGCGAGGTTTTCGCCGCCCTTGAAGAAATAGCTCCAGTTTGTTTTGGCCGAAGGCAGAAGCCAGACTGAACCTATGGGCAAGCGAGATTTGAAACCTGTGATCAACTCCCGGTCTGAAGGGCCAGCTTCCAGAAGGCATACGCGAACGGAGGGATCGGCCGACAACCTGTTGGCGACAACGCTTCCGCTTGAACCTGCGCCAACAATGATGTAATCGAATTCTGTGTCTTGCATTATGCTTCCATGAGTTTTGTAATTGTCGGCGCGTGGTGATTGCGAATGGTTTATTCTGCCGCCGCCGCCGTGTTTCGTTCTGCCTCGAACATGCCAGCGATCACGTGGCGCACCTGGTTGCTGGCGTTGTCGCCTGCAATGTCGACCAGCTTGCCGCCCGGCGTTTCGCTCATTCTGCGCTGCTGAGATTCAAGAACAGCAGTGTCTTCGTCGATTGTCGCATCAATCTGCTTGAACACAATTTCGGGAATGCCGCGATCAATTCGGTTGGTCGCAGCAGTCCACATGTAATGCGTCGTGTCTTCGGATTCCGGCGTCATGGCGTGCATGAAAACCATCTGGAATGCATGGTCTCTCTTGCCTTCATACGCGCCCGTGCCAACCTCGCACCCGCCGGTGAGAACACGGATGACCATGGGCTCGAATTCGATTTCCTGCCAGCGGTCGATATCGCCTTTGAAGCCCGCGGCATCAACATACGTGCGAGGGGGAATTGAGTTGGGCATGTGCCTGTAGGCGGTGACGGTGTTGCCCTCGCGCTTGACCTGCGTGTGAGTCCGGAAATGCATCTCCGGATTGCCGCCGATGGTGCGAGCATGAACATAGGCGAGGTGAGTCAGATCCATCAAATTGTCGACCAGCAATTGCCAATTGGCTTTCAGCGCGTAATGTTTGCCGCTCCACGCCCAATTTTCATCCGAATGCCAGCGATGCGAAGGCGCAGTCGCGGGATCGGCCTGTGCCGGATCGCCCATCCAAATAAACAAGACCGCGTTCTTCTCGAAAATCGGATAGGATCGCACGAACGCGGCAGCGGGGATGCGGTCCTGTCCCGGTATCCGTGTGCAGGCGCCGGTCTTGTCAAACTCGATGCCGTGATAGCAACAGCGGATGATGCTGCCATCCACAAAACCATCGCTCAGCGGCATTGCGCGATGACAACAACGGTCTTCCAGAGCGCCAAGCTCGCCTGCATCAGTACGAAACAGAACGACGCTTTCGCCCAGGAATTTGCGCGCGACTTTTTGCCCTGCCGGGAGGTCGCGGGAAAAACCCGCAACGTACCAAAGATTACGCAAGAGCATATGTCTTCTCCCTGTGCGCTCAAGCTCTTTTTGGGCCGGGCGGTTATTAACCGGGGCAGTATTGCTGGAAAATGGCCGGGCGCAAGACGCTTGCGGTTCGCGCTTAAATCCGGGGCCTTCTTTTGGAAATTCGCAACTTGCGATCAGGCCAGCTCCGCGCGACAATAACAGCCAGGAGGATTCACGCCATGAACAAGATACGCCATATTGCCTTTGCAAGCGATCACCCCGGCAAAGCCGCAGACTTCTACAAGGAGGCCTTTGGCCTGCGCGAATTACGCCGGTTTGGCATCGACGAAAAAACCGGCGAGGCGAAGCGGCCATCCGGTGTGTTCCTCACCGACGGGTCGCTCAATATCGCAATCCTCAAGTTCTCCAACGATCAACTCGGCAAGGGCCTCGAATATACCGGAATGCATCATTTCGGCTTTATTGTTGACGATGTCGATGCGTGGACAAAAAAGCTGGAGAAGCTCGGCGCCGAAACCATGGATTCGCAATATGCTGTGCCCGCTGGCGCACACGCCGAATTCAAGTTCAAGGGCCCAGATGGCGTCGTCTTTGATATCACCGGTCAACCTTGGGAGGGTTGCGACGAGGACCTTCCAAAAGCCGTCGCCGCCGAATAAGTGAGTCAGAACGAAGGATCGCATCATGCTCTCCCATGAGAATAATGAACTCCTGACGCGCGTTGGTCCGGGCTCGGCGATGGGCGAATTGATGCGTCGCTACTGGATTCCAGCCGCCAGTGCCGATCAGGTGGAAAAGCCGGACGGGCCCCCGGTGCGGGTCAAATTGCTCGGCGAATCTCTCGTGTTGTTTCGCGACAGCAAGGGCAAGCTAGGCTTGCTCGACGAACGTTGCCCCCATCGCATTGCCTCGCTTTTTTTTTGGGCGGAACGAGGAAGAAGGTCTTCGCTGCGTTTATCACGGACTGAAATTCAACGTGCATGGCGAATGCACGGATGTGCCGTGCGTGCCCGATACCGCCAGGGACCACATTGAAAACGCCAAGCGCAACATCCGCGTGAAATCCTATCCGTGCATGGAGCGCGCCGGCCTCGTGTGGACCTATATGGGCCCAGCGGGCGAAGAGCCCGATTTCCCCGAACTCGAATGGACCATGGTGCCGCCGGCTCATCGCTACACGACACGGCATGTGCAGGAGTGCAACTGGCTGCAGGCGCTGGAAGGTGGATTCGATGCGCCGCATCTGACATTTCTGCATCGTGGCGGCGAAACCGAGGCCAGTCGCAATTTCGTCCCATCATTCTATGAAGTGCAAGGCACCGATTTCGGCTTCATCGTCGCGACAGGCCGCGATACAGGCGAGCCGCTGATCAAGTGGAACCTCAACATCATGCTGATGCCGTTTCACAAGATCATTTCCACCCAGCCTTTCGCCGCGCATATGTGGGTGCCGGTCGATGACGGTAACACCATGCTCTACAGCATTGATTTTCGCCCGGATCGTCCGCTCTCCGAACAGGAGCTGGAGCGCGCCAAAGGCGGAGACTGGATCCACACCGAGAATGGGCCAGAACCCGACCACGCCCTTCGCAACAAGCGCAACGATTACATGATTGATCGCGAACTGCAGGCGAGCGGCGTTTCCTACACCGGGATCAAGGGGTTCGGCACGCAGGATTGTGCGGTTCAGGAAAGCATGGGCTCTATTGTCGATCGCTCGCTTGAGCACCTGCTGATGGGTGATGCGGCCATCGTTAAATTGCGCCGCCTGCTTCTGCAGGCCCTGCGCGATAATGCCGACGGCAAGCCGCTGATGGGCATCGATCCGCGCTCCTATCGTGTGCGCTCCACACGTGTCGAACTTCCGCGTGGCGCGGATATGACTGCCGCCATGAGCGAACTCGTGCGTGTCGATAAAGTGGCCGCGCAATGATGCTTCGCAACCAGATTGGCCTGTTTGGCGCGGCGATCATCGCCGGGCTTTCCGCCTGTTCTTCGGCGCTCGCGCAGGAGGCGATTTCTTTCAAGGGCAAGACTCTCACCATTGTGACCAGCACGGGTCCCGGCGGTGTTTATGATCTGGTTGCCCGCCTCATTGCGCGCCACATGCCTGGCCATCTGCCGGGCGCGCCCGGAATGATCGTGCAGAACATGCCCGGCGGCGGCAATGTCGTCGCGCCCAATTACATGCATGAAGTCGCGCCAAAGGACGGCACCTGGATGTGTGTCGTCAACAATGCCGTGCCGCTGAACCAGATGCTCGATGGCCGTGGTGTACGTTTCGATTCCGCAAAGTTTAACTGGATAGGCTCGACCGGCGGCCGCAATGAAATGGTTTTCATTATGCGGTCGGCGGGCATCAATTCGGTTGAAGAGTTGACGCAGAAGGAAGCCATGCTCGGCGGCACCGGGCCGGGTTCCTCGATCGTCATTTATCCGACCGTGATGAACAATCTGCTCGGCACAAAATTCAAGATCGTCAACGGCTATAAATCCTCGACCGAAGTGTTTCTGGCGATGGAGAAAGGCGAAGTCGTTGCCCGTTCTGGCTCCATCTCCTCTATTCACAACACGTTTTCGCAATGGCTGCGTGACAACAAGATTGTGTTTCTCGCGCAGGTCGGCTCGTTGCGTGATCGGGAATTGCCTGACGTTCCCCTCTTGAGCGACCTCGCCAAAAACGAAGAACAGCGCCAGATCATGACACTGGTGTCATCGCCCTCAGCGCTGGGACAACCCTATTTTCTGCCCCCCGGTGTGCCCGCCGAACGCGTTGCGCTGATGCGCGAGGCTTTCGCGACCACTATGGCTGATCCTGCCTTCCTTGCAGATGCAGAGCGCGCAAAGGTTGAGATCATGCCGGTGCGCGGCGAGGAAATTCAAAAAATCGTCGAAGCCGTCTCGAGCACGCCAGCAGACATCGTCAACAAGGCGCGGCAGGCCCTGGGGCAGCGATAGCCTATCGGCGATGATGCGCCGGATGTTTCGATTGACCCAGGGGGCAATCAAAACTGCCCTTTGAATAAAGGATCGTTCAGGCGTGCCCGGCTTCGCCTGACAGCATGGCAGGATCGATGCCTATCTTTTTTAGGGCGCGCTGGTATTTGGAATCCTGATCAGGATTGAAGATGAAGCTTTCGTCCGCGTCCACGGTCAGCCAGCCATTCGCCTGCAATTCCTGATCAAGCTGGCCGGGCCCCCAGCCGGCATAGCCGAGCGCCAGTACAGCCTTGTCCGGCCCTTCGCCGTGGGCAATCGTCTTGAGGATGTCCAGCGTCGCTGTCACGGCAAAGCCGTCCGCCAGTTTCACCGTGGATGCATCGCCGCGATAGTCGGCCGTATGCAGCATGAACCCGCGGCCCCGCTCCACCGGACCGCCCCGCAGGACTTCGATATTGGCAGCACGTTCCGGCAGACGAATGGCGTCGTCTTGCTTGATGACATCAAGTTGCACGAGAAGTTCGGGAAAACGTACCCGCCGCGAGCGACGGTTAACCACAATACCCCAAGCGCCTTCCGCTGAATGCGCGCAGATATAAACGACAGTCCGGGCAAAGCGTTCGTCGTCCATCGCGGGCATGGCGACGAGCATCTGGCCTTCCAGATAACCCTCGCTGCGCTTGCCGGATTTGAGCCGTTCGATCACCATGGACAAATTCTATTCCTCGCAACTGCGCTGCACAACCCCGTTCTGCCTCTGATATTATTCACGCTTTCCTCACGGGAACTTTGATGGCGCGTTTACCGCCAAAGTTATATAAGTCTGCATGATGGCATTTACACGGTTTGCGAAAATCGTACCAACTCGTGGCGCACAATCGTCAGTCCTGGCGGTTATGTTGCTGTGCGCCGGAGCATCAGCGTCCGCTGCGGGCGAATTGGCCTCTGCCTGGACGGCGAGTTCCCTTTCCAAAGTTCGTCTTATTGGCGGCGGGCTGGAAAAAAGCATTTGGCAGGCCGGTGTCGAGATTTCACTTAAAGGTGAAGCGCATACCTATTGGCGCAACCCGGGCGATGGCGGACTGCCTCCCACTTTTGACTTTTCCGGTTCGAAGAACCTGAAATCCTACAAGGTCGCTTTTCCCGCGCCGACGCGCTCGGGCGATCCCGGCTCTCAAATATTTGGCTACAAGCGCGAAGTGATCTTTCCGCTGACCATTACCGCTGCCGATCCGGAAAAGCCGGTCGTGCTGAACCTGCACATCAATTATGCTGCCTGCGAAAATATATGCCTGCCCGCAGAAGGCAAAGTGACCCTGGAACTGGATCCGCGCATTGACGGGGGTGCGCTGAAGGCCAGAATCTCGGACTATCAGGCTAGGGTTCCCAAACCACTTGAAGGCCCCGGTACGCCCTCGCTTAAAATATCCGCAATGCCGGGTAACGAAAAACAATGGCGTGTCGACGTGCAGCCAGCGCTGGACAAGGATGCGGACCTCTTTGCAGAGGGGGCGGATGGATGGTTTTTCGACACCAAACGCCTGCCAGGTGGCTCATTCCAGCTTGTTTTGGCAGAAAAGCCTGCTGATGCCGGGACAAAGCTGCCTCCTGTGACGCTGACGCTGACCACGTCAAAAGGTGCATTTGAATCGCTGCGACATCTCGACGCCGGACCATAACCGCCCTAAAACACTTTCCGGGCGCTCGGCGATCATCGTCGGGGTCAGTGGAATTGGCTTGAGGCCTTATTCAAATTTTGGAGTGCAGTCATGATCAAGGTAGGCGATCACGTGCCAAGTGCAACATTTACGGCGATGGGTGAAGGCGGCCCGCAGCCAAAAACAACCGATGATATTTTCAAGGGCAAGAAGGTCGCTATTTTCGCAGTACCCGGCGCGTTCACGCCCACTTGCTCGGCTGCCCATCTTCCCAGTTTCGTCAACAATGCCGCAGCGCTGAAGGCCAAGGGTGTCGATTCCATCGCCTGCGTTTCCGTCAACGACGTGTTTGTCATGGATGCCTGGGGCAAGGCGCAGGGCGCGGCCGGCAAGGTTGACATGCTCGCCGATGGCAGCGGCAAGTTTGCTGCGGCTCTCGGACTGACGGTCGATCTGACCGAGCGTGGCATGGGCGTGCGCTCCAAGCGTTATTCCATGCTGGTCGATGATGGCGTTGTGAAGAGCGTCAACGTTGAACCTGCGGCCGGCATTGAAGTGTCTGGCGCCGAAGCGATGCTCAAGCAGCTCTGATCTTTCAACAATAGCCTTTCTGTGATCCCGGATAACGCCAGGCGTTGTCCGGGATTGGTTTTTCCAGACCTCCCCTTGCCCGCCACGCGCTTCCCGACCTAAACTCCCGCAAAACAAGGCCGGGAGAAACGTACATGGCAGCAAGCTACAATCTGATTTCAGGCGACACTCATCTTGAGATTGCCAATGAGCGCTGGACTCATCGCGTCGAGCCAAAATTCCGCGATCGAGCACCCCGCACAGTGCGCCTGGATGATGGCGCCGACGCCACTGTATTTGAGAACATGCCGCCAAGGCAGAACACCTTTGATCTATATGGCGGCAAGGGCCGCGATATCTGGATTCCTGCCCGCGCATCCTACGACGCCATTCATGGCACCGGCTCGGCAAAGCAAAGAGTCGAGGAACAAAAGCGCGATGGCATTGATGCGGAAATCATGTTTCCCGGTGTCGTGTGCGGGCCGTTGCTCTGGCTCAACACAAAAGACCACGCGCTGCAGGCCGCGCTGAATACAGCCTGGAACCGCTGGTTTGCGGAAGAATATGAGCCCGATGCTAAGGGGCGTATTTTCGGGATCGCAACCTTGCCGGGAACCAACACCGAGGACTGCATTGCCGAAATGAAGCGCGCCAAGGAGCTGGGCTTTGCCGGCGTGCAATTGCTGAAATTTCCCAATGGCGGTGGCCGTCCCAAGCCGGAGGATGATCGTTTCTGGGCCGCTTCGCTTGACCTTGATATGCCCGTAACAATTCACTTCACGCTTGAAGATACAGGCGCGCCCGATGGTAAACTGCTCGACTATCCCATCGAAGTTCCATACTTGCGTACCGAACTTGCCAAGCAGATGACACGCGCGGCGCGCTTTGCCGGGACCAATGCGGTGCAGCTCGTTCTGTCCGGCCTGTTTGATCGCTTCCCGAAACTGCGTATCTTCTGCGCAGAGACATCAATCGGATGGGTGCCGCATTTTCTTGAAGTGGCTGATGTGCGCTACGAGCGCCATATTCCCTGGGCCGAGCGCCTGAATGGTGTGAAACCTCTGAAGGCAAAACCCAGCGAAATCATCAACGAGCATTTCTATTGGGGCTTCCAGAAAGATCGTGCCGGTGTGGATCTGCGTCACCATCTCAATGTCAATCGTCTGATCTGGTCGAACGATTTCCCGCATCAGGAATCTGACTGGCCCGATTCCGACAAAGTGCTGGAAAAGAATTTCGCTGGCGTACCGGAGGCGGATGTGAAGCGCATGGTGGTGGACAATGCGCGCGAGTTTTTCAAGCTGCCGTAAGTGACCGCCACGCGCCGTCTGCGAGCGGCGACCGGATGCAGTTGAATAGCTTTACGTCTCAATTCAAGGCGTATCCGGAATCGGTGTTTTCTGGATACTAGTGGTCCCCGTCGTTGATTTTGGCGGGAGCCTCTGAATCACTGTCGCTGTTATCAGCGATTGAGATGATTCGTGTCGGAGAAAGAGATTGGCGTCAAGAAGTACGTTGTGCGGTTGAGCGCCGGGGAGCGTGATCAACTTACCGCTTTGATCCGCTCGGGCAAGCGCTCGGCGCA
>CAMDKB010000046.1 GCA_945901195.1 Rhizobium sp. Q54 | reverse complement strand
ATCATGCGCCATCGTCGTGCTCCACCTCAAGAATCAGTGGACCGCGACAGATTCAGCCTTTCACCAGATTGTCACGGACTTCTTCACCCGATTGCCCTGGCGACTCAGCCCGGCCATCTTGTCAAAAAACGGAAAGTAGGCGAGATTATCCCTCGTCCTGGCGTCCGTTTTGGGAAATGTCGGACAGAGGCGTCAAATGGACCTTATCCGGGCATTGGGCGGCCGCACGAGGGACTGTTTATGAATGCTAGCCAACGCATCCGCCCTTTCGCTCAAATCTCGAGAAAACTGACGATTTTCGCGGGTTTTTGCGCCATTGCTTTCACTGCTGCGCAAGCCCAGCAGGGCTTTCAGCCTCCGCCGCCTCAGGACGGCCCCCTGCGCCCGGGCGAAGCCGTCGTCACCCGCTTCTCAGGCGTTGGGCCGGGCGGCCCGCAGGGCGCGACGATCAACACGAATGGTCCCGTAGCCGTCATCATCGGCGTCGGCGCGCCGCAAGAGCCGCCGCAAGGTCAGCACTGGCTCAATAAACCGATCCGCACGACGGTGACCGCCGGACAGGTGGGCCAGGTCTTTGGCGTCACCATCGACGACCAGAATCCGCCGAACATCTATCTCACCGCGACCGCGGCCTTCGGCCTGCACATGGACCAGAGCGGCTGGATGCCGGGCATGTGGGGGCAGGGCGGCGGACCCGGCACGGTCTGGCGGCTCGACGCGGCCTCAGGATACCGCAATGCGCGCCCCTTCGCCGACCTGCGGCCGAACGGCCGGCCCAACAGCGCGGCGGCGCTCGGCAACATCGCCTACGACCGCACCAACCGTCAGTTCTTCGTGACGGACATGGAGACCGGCCTGATCCATCGCATCGGGCCCGACGGCCGCGAAGGCGGCACGTTCGATCATGGCACGGATGGCCGCCAGCGCTTCACCGACGCGGAATCACGCCAGTCCGGCTCTCTCCCGCCCATCCCCTTCGATCTCGCGAGTACGCCGCGCTATCAGGATTGTCCCGGACAGTTCGAACGTACGCCGGCCTGTTGGAATATCGCGCCATCCGGCCGCCGCGTCTGGGGCATCGGCGTCCGTCGCGATCCCATGGGACAGGGCGCACGCCTCTATTACGGCGTCTGGTCCGGCCCCGATTTCGGCAATGCCGGCTGGGCGCAGCTTTCGGATGAAGAGAAGCGCAACTCAGTGTGGTCCGTGCGTCTCGGCCCCGGCGGCCAGTTCGATTCGTCCGATGTGCGCCGCGAATTCGTCATGCCCGATTTCTTCAACGCGCCGCAGGATATCGAGCGCGCGGGCTTCAGCCAGCCAGTCAGCGATATCGCCTTCTCCGAATGCGGCGAACGTCCGGTCATGCTGGTCTCCGAGCGCGGCGGCATGCGCAATCTCGGGCTAACCAGCGAAAACGCTTTCGCGACGCCGGGCGAGGCGCGCACCTTGCGCTACGAACTCGACCAGAACGGAACGTGGCGCGCCGTCGGCCGCTACGATGTCGGCAATAACGACCGCCAGCAGCAGGGCGCGCCCTTCATCCGCGCCAATTGCGCGGGCGGCGCGGCCTTCGGGCCGGGCGTCGACGGCGGCGACCTGCAGGGACAACCCGGTCAGCAAGGCAGCCAGCCCGGCGGCTCCGGTCCCGACCAGTTCGTCTGGATCACCGGCGACAATCTCTGCTCGCCGCAGGCCCCCTGCCGCTTGCCCGGTCAGGAGCCACAGCGGCAGCAGGCTTCGCAGGGCGGCCAGCAGGGCGACCCGGGACCGCAACCCGATCCCTCGCAGGTTCACGGCGTTCAGGGCAATGCCGCGGACCTGATTTCGGAAGTCTCGCCGGCCTCGACCTATGGCAGCGTTCCGGGCCAGCAGGGCAGCCAGGCGCTAGAAAACGCCTATCTCGTCGATGTCGATACGATCGTCGATCCCTCCGGCAACTTGATCGAACAAGAACTGATGCGCAACGACGCGACCCATGTCGGCGACATCGCGATATATCAGATCTGCGCACCGCCGCCACCGCCCTCGCCGGCCCTCCTCATTCCGCCGCCGCCGACGGGTTTCGTCGTGCCTGGCCACGAGCCGAACTTGAGCCATGCGCAATGGGCCTCGCACGGCACGCGCACCAGCCATTTCCGCTTCGGTTCGCACAGCCCCGTGTGGAGCCACCAGCGCTGGCGCTCGCACTTCGCGCTGTGGAGCCACAATCCGCGCCAGTCGCACAATCCGCGCTGGAGCCACAACCGCATCGAATCGCACAATCGCTGGATCAGCTCGAACCACGATACGCGGCGAAGTCACGAGCGCTTCCGCTCGCATTTCTCGTCGACCAGCCACAATGCTCGCATCAGCCAGCCGCATATCCCGGCGATCAGCCTGGGCCACGACCGGCGGCTGAGCTGGCACAATACCCGTCTCAGCCAGGGGCATAACCCCCAGGCCAGTCAGGCTCACAATCCAATCGTGAGTAACGGCGGGCCGGTGCACCAGCCGGTGGGCAGCCACAATCCGACGATGAGCCAGGGTAAGCCGCCACACAATCCGTTCATAAGCCAGGGCAGCGCGCACAATCAGCAGCAAAGCAACGCGCACAATCCGGTATTGAGCCAGGGACAACGTCTGCCGTTGATTCCGGGGCACAATCCCGTTGTGAGCCGGAACCAGCAGCATAATCAGCAGCAAAGCAATGCGCACAATCTGCAATTGAGTCAGGGCCATCGTCCGCCGGCGAGCCCGGGACACAACCCGCAGATCAGCCGGGTGCACAATCCTACGCTCAGCCAGCAGCAGCACAATCCGCAGGCGAGCGGAGTGCACAACCCTGTCGTGAGCCGTGCCGGTCCTGCCCATAATCCCGTGGTGAGCCGCGGCCCGGTTCACAACCAGATCCAGAGTCGCGGTCCCGTGCACAACCCGGCCGTCAGCCGTCCTGCCGCGCACAATGCTGCCGCGAGCCGCGGAAATATCCCGCGCATTCAGCAACCGCGCTTCCAGCAACCGCGCTTCCAGCAGCCGCGCATTCAGCAACCGCGCTTCCAGCAGCCGCGCGTTCAACAACCCCGCATTCAGCAACCGCGCTTCCAGCAACCGCGCTTCCAGCAACCGCGCGTTCAACAGCCCCGCATTCAGCAACCGCGCTTCCAGCAACCGCGGGTCCAGCAGCCGCGCCAGCCGGTGCGGCCGCAACAGCCGCAACAGCCGCAACAGCCGGAGCGCCGGCCAGTGCTGAGAGGTATGTAACTGAGGCCTGACGCCTATGGCTTGCAACAAACTCGAGGGGTGGCGGCTTCAGGCCGCCACGGCTCTCTTCGCCCTGGCTTCTCTCTGTTGCGCGTCGAATGCGCTCGCGCAGGAGAAGGCCGGTCTTTTGACCAACCAGTCCTATCTTGAGGATGTGCAAAGGCGCGGCGCGCTGCCGCTGGCCGATACCCGCGCCATGTTTTCGCGCGTGCTGGCGAGTCTGCCTGAAAAGGTAAAGGTCTATCCGACCGAGAATTACTATTACTTCAGCTTCTTCGAAAACGGAGTGCGCTACGCCGGCAACATCCGCCTCGATGCCTCGAACCGCGATCAGGGCAAGGTCCATTTCGCCTATTACATGGACCTTTCGGAATGGGGCGGCACCGAAGACATAAAATACCTGCTGATGGACAAGCAGCACGGCGTGACGGTCGAGAAGATCGCCGATCTCGTCTATCGCGTCGGCGACGGCAAATCGTCCGTCGTCTTCGAACTCAACGATCTGCGCGGCGTCAAACCGCCCGATCATCTCGTGCTGATGAACGAACGCTATATCGGCCCGATCTTCGACGAGTCGGGCATACGCTTCTTCCTCATCTACAACGGCGACAGAAAGCTCTTTCACTACGTGCTGGACGAGACGAGGCCGGTCGACGATCTGCTCGAAACGGGCGTGACGACCGATCGCATCGTGATCGGACGGCGCACAGGCTTTGCTTTCTACAGGGATCATCGCGTCGAACGGAAAATCCTCATCGGCGTGTTCGAGGCGAATTCCCGCGTGAACAATTATTTCGACGGACCCTTCGACCAATTGCCGGACAATTTCATCGAGGGCGAAAGTCTGCGCAGCGCCTTGCTCGAAGTGGACCCTTCGCTCGCCGGACAGATCGACCGCGTCGGCGCAGCGCTCGACGGATCGACGCGTTTCATGATCGCCCCCTATCATCACTATCGCAGCGAAGAGGATCTCCTCTTCTTTCACAACTGCGCGACATGGCCGCAACTGAAGGAGGAGATTTATCCGTCCTGCTTCGTCTATGTCGAAACGCCGCCGGAGCCGGAGCCTGCGCCGCAAACGCGCCAGCGCACCAAGAATCCGCGCAAGATGCGGTAGCGAATTATACGGTGCCGAAATGAACATGCCCGCGTGACAGCGGGCATTTTTCCATCCGGTTTTACTCGGATTCAAGTCGCTTTGAACGCTCTAATGGATGGCGCATGGTCTCCGATCTCCTATAAAACCATCGCGGCGCGAGGCCTCCTGTGGGGATAGAAACTGTTGCGCTATCCTGGCTGCAGGAAGGGAGCGGCCGTCTACTTTTTGGTGGCGAGTGACCCCGTAAAAAAACATGGCCCATGCCAGAGCAGACCATTGAAAGTCGCGCGATGAAACTCAATGCGGGGACCAAGGCTTCGAGAACATTCGCGCAGCTGGTCGAGACGCTGAACCGTCATCGAGGCAAAGGGCAGCAGCGCGTCACGGTCACTAATAGACCGCCAGTCTGGAGGAATTGGATTTCGCATTCCATCGTGACTGCGAACGAGAGATGGGCTCATGGGATAAGTCTCGGGCCGGATAATTTGTTCTTTATATGTTCTTTTTGAACTTATTTGTCAATTTCGAACTCGGGCCGCCTGATGGTTGGAAAATGCCAATGCAGGCTTAAGCTATACTATATGGCCAGAGAATCCTAAAAAATGCCGCCAAGACCCTGAAGCACGCCCGTGGGGGTGTTTGAGCAATCCCCCCTGCCGGGGGGCCTCGGGGAAAAAAGAATGCTTTTTATTCGCCGACACGGATGAACGCTGTCAGGAGGTTGCCCGTGTCTCGCAATGTCCTTTAGGTAGCTCGCTGAGCGTGCTGGCAGGTCGAAATGACGGGTGAAAGGATCGGGTTCGCGCCTCCCGTGCCAAGCGCCGTACTTGGGACGAATATACGCACTCGTCAGCGATAGGCTGCTCACCGGACCAAAGATCGCTATGGGACTTCGCTGCCCGCCGGTGTGGAATTACACTGACCTGCTTCGTGTATTTAGCCCGGGAGCAACATCCTTGGTCCGCGAGCCAAAAAGCTAGCTTTGGATTTGAAATCTATCGCTGTGGCGACATGGTGGCGACACTCGCAAATAAAACAACATCTCTGGCCTTCAATATCTGACTTAACTAACTGAAAATATTGGTGCCGCAGAAGAGAATCGAACTCCCGACCCCATCATTACGAATGACGTGCTCTACCAACTGAGCTACTGCGGCATCTTTTGGGCCGAAGCCCTACTAACCCACTACTTTTACTATGGCGCCATCACTAAGCTGTTGAACATTCTTCGTTTTCGGCGGGTGACCCGCTAATTACGAATGACGTGCTCTACCAACTGAGCTACTGCGGCGTATCCTTGCTGGCGGGGCCAGCGGCGGATGCGAACCTCTTAGCGGGGTCGAGCCCGCAATGCAATCAGCACGAGGTTATTTTTGTCATGGAAAATCTAGCGCGGGCCGGGATCATCGGGCTGGCCGGCGATGGCTTTTTTCAGGATGGGCTTGGCGGGCGGTATGTCTGCCGGCGTTGCGGGGACTGCGGTCGCGGGACTGGCTGAATCAAGTGCAGCCTGCGACGCTGGCGCTGCGGCTGGCGGGGTCGGTTCTGGGGTCGTCACGGCATTGGCTTGCGGGCTGGCTGGGCTTGCGGGGTTGGCGGGCGCAACTTCGGGCGGGTTTGCGGGTGCGGCAGGTTTGTCTCCGGGAACGGGAACGGCTTCCTCGTGTGGGGGCTGTCCTGCGATTTCGATCAGTTCGCCTTTTGGCGGCAGGGTGGGGATGAACTGGGGAATTTCTTCGTCATCGAACTTGAACGGCGCTTCGGGCGCGCTCAGACGTTCGGCTGGCGTTTCCCAGACAAAGGCGTCGAGCCTGCCTGTGACGGGTGAGGCGGGCGCCCATGTATCGCTGGCGAGGCCGTCGGCAAGCCACATGGGATCGCGCGGAGCGCGCGTTGCGCGCGCGAGCCATTCGCGCATATGCCCGGACGGGCCGTTTTCGGTCTGCTCGAGATCAGCCATGAACAGGCAGGTCCGCACGGTTGGCCGGTTGCCGTCCGCGATCAGGGGTTCGATGGTCTTGCGGGCCAGGGCAAACGCCCGTGTTTCCAGCGCAGTTCTGGCCAGCATCAGGCGGCTTTCGATATGGCCGGAGTTGATGCGCGCAAGGGTCTGCGCACGGGCGAGGCGGTCGGCCTGGGAATCGCCGGGGCGCAGGTCCAGATAGGCCGCAGCGATATCGGGATGCGGCGCGGCTTTCCAGCCGGACTCAAGGACGCGCGCGCCCCGGCGAATGTCGCCTTTGCGCGCGAGCATTTTTCCAGCCACCGCATAGGCGGGCACAAGACCGGGAGCGAGTTTTATGGCCTCGCGGGACAATTGCAGGGCCTCGTCTGGCTCACGGTCGGCAATTTCCAACGCGATGGCGGTTTTCAGCACGGCGCGCTGGCGATTACCGGTGTCCTTGTCGATGGCCTTGCGGGCGATATTGGCTTCTACAACCGAGAGGGCTCCGCGCCAGTCTTCGCTCATCGTGTGTTTTTCGAGGATCGCCTGTCCCGCCCATGGCAGCGCGGCAATGGAATGGGCTTCCTGTGCATGGGCATGAGCCGCCTGATCATTCCCGGCGCGGCGCGCTTCAAGATAAAGCCCGCGCAGGCCGATCACCCGGGTTTCCGGGTTTTCGGTCATCTGTTTGAAAGCTTGCTCCGCAGATTGCCGGTTGCCGGCCAATTGTGCCGACTGGGCCTGCAACAGAAGCGCCAGCGGTGTTGGCCCCAGGAGTTTGAGCGCTTCGCGGGAGGCGCGTTCAGCCGCACGGGCATCACCAGCGCCAGCGGCAATCATGCCACGGGACACTGCAGCGACGCCCTTGTTCTGGCGGCGCGCGCGCGCGGTAAACGACATGATCGAAGGTATGCGCAGGATAAAGCGCAGCAGCACCACGATCAGGTAAAAGGCGAAAAAGCCTGCCAAAACGATGGTCAGGCCGACGATGGGCGCGACCTCGATCGTTTTGCCGTAGAGCGGCGACCACGGCCATTTGATGCTGAGGGCGCCGGGCAGGTCAGCGATTTGCGCCAGCCCGAAAGCCAGAGCGGCGAGAATAATCAGATAAATCAGGACGCGAACCAAGGGATGACTCCGGGTAGTTCAGATATTTGGTACTTCAAGATTTTTGGCAGTGCAGGCTATCGGCAGTGCAGATTATGGGCGGGACAGGCGCGCCAGTGCGGCGTTGGAAATGGTGGCTACGGCGCGATCAGCTTCAATGCGTTCACGTAATGCAGACTCCCAGGCGTTTGCAGGGGCGCGCTGAGCTTCCGGAATTTTCTGGAAAAGCGCCAGCGCCTCTTCAAGCCTGCCGCTGCGCAAGCCAGCGCCGATCCGGGCGACAAGCGCCGCGATTGTCTCTTCAGTCGAATCGTCGGCGGGACGCACGCGCACCAGTCTGCTGGCGCTCGCGGCCAGCTTCTCGGTCAGCGTGGCATTGGCGTTGGGCTTGTTTTCGTTTTCAGCGATCGCGGTTCCGGCCGGGGCAAACTGCGCGGCAAGACCTGCTGCGGGCAGAACGCCTTTGGCCGCAAACTTCTCGAGACTCTTGACCGCATTGGGATCTGCGCCAAGCGCCTGCGCCGCCTTCAGCAGATTTGCGAACGGCGCGCCGTTGGCAAGGGTGTCATTCAGTGATCGGGCAATGACAGACAGGGCGGCCGCGTCGGCCTTTTCGCGGCCCGATTCGACAGCCTTGGTCTGCCCGCCAAGCGCATCGCGGATGCTGGCCTGCGTCTGTGCGACGGCAGCTTCCAGTGGCGCCACTTTTTGTTCGAGCGGCGCGATCTTTTGTTCCAGGGGCCCGATCCTGTCAGCCAATGGCGCGAGCTGCTTTTCCAGTTCCTGCAGACGGTTTTGCAATGGCGCGAGGTCGGCAGGTTTGGCTTCCGGCCGGGATTCCATGGCTTTCAGTCGTTGCGAAATTTCGGCAACCTGCGCGATGATGGCGGGAGCAACCGAGGGCAGCGCGGCTGCAGCGGGCGCTGGGGGCGGCACATCGGGATCGCTGATCCGGACTTCGGTTTTCGGCCCAGCGAGGGCTTTTTCCAGCGCTGCAATGCGCGTTTCAAATTCGCCCAGCGGTGCGATCTGGCCGCTATCGGCTGCAGGGGGAGGGGGGGGTTGAGCAGCGGCTGGCTGGGATGACGGCGCATTCTTCGCCAGCGTCTCTACATCGCTATTCAGCTTTTTGGTTTGCGCTTCCAATGCCGCAAGGCGTTTGCTGACAGCGTCAACCGTGACGCTCAGCTTGCTCGTCTGATCATCAAGCTTTTTTTGACCGTCCGTAATTGTTGAATTGATACCGGCAACACTCTTGGCTGCGCCATCGGCCAGTTTGGTGTCAACTTCGCGGGCCGAATAATATTGTGTCGAAAGGAGCGCGTAGCCGCCTGCGAGCGCGATTGCAGCGCCTGCAACGCTGGACAGCAGCAGCGCGCCGATTCCTGCGGAACGGCGAGCGTTTGCAGCGGCGGGGGCTTCAATTGTTTTGGATGTTGCGGCGGGCGACACTGGTTTCCCGGCGGCGTCTTTCGGGGGCTCGGATTTTGCAGGCACAGGTTGTGTCAAAACCGGCTTTGAGCCAAGCGCGGACGTTGTTGAAGACTTTCCGGACTCCGGCTTTTCAGCATCAGGCTTGGGCAGGTCTGGTTTAGCGGTTTCTGGTTTGGACAAATCTGCTTTAGCAGGCGCTGGGCCACCAATGGCACTGGCTGGCGCTGTTGCCGACGCAGAAGATCCATCGGCGTCCTTCTTGCCGTCGCCGGGGTCTGGCGCCGGAGACGCAGAGCTCGACGGGGCTGCTGGGCTTGCAGCGCCGGCAGGCGAAGTTTGCGTGGGTTTGCCTTGATCTGCTGGCGCGATGATGACTTTCACGTCGCCCGGCCTGGCGTCGATGGTCGGAGGCTCGCGGCGGCGATCCCGGTTAGGAATAGCTGAACCTGCGCCCTGCGATTCATCAGCTCGCGTACCTGCGGGCTGGTCCTTGCGATCTTCGGCCATGCGTCTTGTCCCCTTGGCATCTTCTATAAGCGAGAGCGCGTCGGCGGTGAACCCGCAATTCGCCGCCAGTTTTATCTGGCGCTGTTGGCGGCGCTTGATATGGCCGCGGAGATGGACAGAATTCTGCGCGCCATTTCAAGGTGCAAGCGTTCAACCATGCGGCCCTCAAGATTGATCACACCTTTTGCCGCGTTTTCTGGCAATTCAAAGGCCGCAACAATTTTTTGTGAATCCTCAATCTCTTGCGCGGGGGGTGCAAAAATTTCGTTTGCTGGTCCAATCTGTGCAGGGTGGATGACTGTTTTGCCGTCCATGCCGAGATCGCGGCCTTGTTCGCACTCGGCCCTGAAGCCGTCGATATCCCTGATGTCGTTATAGACACTGTCGAGAATAGACAGGCCGTATGCGCGCGCAGCCAATACGCATTGGCTGATCCACGATAACATGGGCGCGCGTCCCTTGATCATTTTCGCATGGGTTTCGCGGGCGATGTCGTTTGTGCCGAGGATGAAAAGGGACAGGGGCGATGACCCGTCAGCTGCACAAGCGGCGATGGACGCAATGTCGAGAACGGCGCGCGGCGTCTCGATCATGACCCAAAGGCGCGTGCTGGACGCGACGCCCGCCTCGCGCATGGCTGCGCTTACCTTCGCAATGTCCGTGGCGACGCTCACCTTTGGCAGCACAATCGCATCCAGCGGAAGCTTGGCCAGCGAGGCGAGATCATCGCGCCAGAACGGCGAATCAAGGCCGTTGATGCGGACGGCGATTTCACGCGCGCCAAAGCCAGCGGCCTTGACGGTTTCATTGATGCGCGCGCGGGCATTTTGTTTTTCCTCGGGGGCAACGGAATCTTCCAGATCGAAGATCAATCCATCGGCAGGAAGAGTGCGCGCCTTCTCGTGAGCGCGCGCGTTGATGCCGGGCATATAAAGGAGGCTTCGGCGCGGGCGAATGTCCATTGTGGTATTTCCTGATTGCATGCGGGTGGAGGCCCGGGTACGCACAGGAACTTTTCCTGGCTAACCGGCTACCTGTATAAACGCGAGTCCTGACCTGTGAGCACCAATATGTCCATGCCCGAAAGCGCCGCAACCGAGTTCGTGTTTCCAGCAAAGCTGATTCGTGGCTATCAGAATTTTCTGGCCGGGCGCTTCAGCTCTGAGCAGGGGCGATACCGGGAACTGGCGGAAGAGGGGCAGAAGCCGCGGGTTCTTCTGATCGGTTGCTGCGATTCCCGTGTTTCGCCGGACGTGATCTTTGACGCGCGGCCTGGCGAAATCTTCGTGGTGCGGAATGTCGCCAATCTCGCCCCGCCCTATGCGCCGGACGGCGAATATCACAGCACCTCCGCTGCGCTGGAGTTTGCCGTCATGGGCCTTCGGGTCGAGCATATTGTGGTGATGGGCCATGCCGGCTGCGGCGGTGTGCGCGCCTTTGCGGAGAACGAGGTCGATCCCTATACGCGGCCGCTTTCTCCCGGAGATTTCATCGGCAAATGGGTAAAGCTTCTTGCGCCTGCCTATGAGCGCGCGGGACCGCTGCCGCATGGCAATGTATCAAGCGTCGGAGATGCCTTTATCGAGACGCTGGCGCTGGAATCGATCAAGCAGTCGCTGGAAAATCTGCGCACCTTTCCGTGTGTGAAAACCTTGGAAGAGCGCGGCAAGCTGGCCTTGCACGGCGCCTATTTTGGCGTGATGAATGGCGTGTTGCGGGTTCTGGATCCGGCGACAGGACGTTTTGATCCTGTGCAAGGAAGTGCTGCCCCGCCCAACAGCTGAGAGACAGGCTGGCATAAGCTGACATTCCAGCTTAGGCTGCTGACGAATTTAGAACGTGAACGGGCCACTTATGCACATTCCCCTCTCTGCCCTCGACCTCTCATTTGTCACGACAGGGACACCTGCGGCGCAGGCTCTTGTGAATACGATTGACCTGGCAAAATCGCTGGACATGTTGGGTTACAAGCGTTTCTGGATGGCAGAGCATCATTCGCTAGCGTCCGTTGCTTCGCCGGCGCCGGAAATCATGATCGGGCAGGTTGCCGCAGTTACCAAAAACATGCGCGTTGGGTCGGGTGGTGTCATGCTCACCAATCACGCGCCATTGATGGTGGCTGAACGGTTCAAGATGCTGGAAGCGCTCTTCCCGGGACGTATTGATCTTGGACTTGGCCGCGCGCCGGGCACTGACCAGGTAACCGCGCACGCATTGCGACGCAGGTTGGAAGAACGGGGAGGGGACGATTTCCTCGAGCGCTTGCAGGAACTTTACCTGTGGGAGAGCGGGGATTTTCCTGAGGGACATCCGTTCAACCGGGTCAAGGTGATGCCATCAGGTGTGCCCCTGCCGCCGGTCTGGCTCTTGGGATCCAGCGATTATAGCGCGCAGCTGGCCGCAGAAATTGGCGTCGGTTATTCTTTTGCTTCGCATTTCTCTGATTTCGACGCTGTAGTGCCCATGCGCACTTATCGCGATCGGTTCAAGCCTTCAGCGACGCTGGACAAGCCCTACGCGATCATCGCCGTTGCCGCCGTGGTTGCTAAAACAGATGAGGCGGCGGGCCGTCTGGCCATGACGTATGATCTCAACTGGCTGCGCCGCGCGAAGGGAGAAATGCTGCCTTTGCCATCGCCGGAAGAAGCGATGGCTTATCCCTGGACCGATCAGGAGCGCGCCTATATCGCACGGCGGCGGCAAAAGCTTTTCTGTGGTTCGGCGCAGACTGTCGCTGAAAGGCTGCAGCAGTTCGTTTCGCAGACACAGGCCGACGAAGTCATGATCACATCGTCGATCTATGACCACGAAGCGCGCAAGACATCCTATGCGCTTCTGGCTGAATGCTGGCGGGAGTTGAAGCAGGCGGCGTGATCAAAGAATGAAATCACTCGTCTGCAGCAAGGCGCCGCCCGGCGTAAATACACCGAAGGACATGTCGGCTATCTTGTCACCGTCGAGGTCGATCTTGACGATATTGTAGACGGGCTGGCCATAGGCGACCGGCTGAAATGTCAGCAGGGTTTCTCCGGGCTGGCCGCTGAATTTTGCCATGCTGAGGTCGCCTGCGCCGGATTTCACATTGAAAGCCTGATCGCCCGCAAGAAAAGGATTTGCATCGATTTTTGACAGATCGATCTTGTCCTGTCCCGGCTCGAAGCCATGAATGTAATCAGCGGGCAGTCCCCATGCGCCCTGCGCCGGGGAGTCGCTCATGTTTTCGAACACGAAAGTGTCGTTGCCGGCATCGCCCCACATCTGGTCATTGCCTGCACCACCGACAATCCAGTCATTGCCTGCACCTGCATGAATGGTGTCGTTGCCAGAACCGCCTTTGATGGAATCCCTGAAAGCGCCGCCTGTGATGGAATCGTCGCCGGCATCTCCGTTGAGACCGCTGGCCCACCCGTTGGCGCCGAGCGTAGCCAGACTGGCGTCAATGGTATCATTATCTGCGCCTGTAAATACGGAGTCGCTGCCGGTACCGGTAACAATCGAATCCTTGCCCGCGCCACCCGCGATAAAGTCGTTGCCATCGCCACCAAAAATCGTGTCGTCGCCGTCGCCACCGTACAGGGTGTCGTTGCCAGAATCGCCGTAAAGCACGTCATTGCCGAGATCACCGAACAACGTATCGTTGCCGTCCATACCGTAGAGACAGTCATCTCCACCATTGCCGTGAATATAGTCGTCGCCACTGAAACCATAGATCCAGTCGGCGGCGCTGGTTCCATCAAACGTATCGGCGAGATTGGTCAGGAATTTCAGATTGGGATTTGCCATGTTCACACCTTTGAACGGATTGATTGCCACAGCCCCCTGTTTCGATAGATGTTATCGGCAGATTTTCTGGATGTTTCTGTGCGGCATGGCACGATGAGGTGGAGCACGCGTTTCCCGAATGGTCCGCACGTATCAAGTTTTTGAGGTGTGCTATGATGGCTATGTCGCGCCCCCCGGACGCAGCTTGATTTCTGTCAACGCAAAAGCCGCCGGGGTTCAATATCTTTAATCGAACTCACAACGGAGGTAGTCATGATCAAGAAAATTGCTGTTGCCTCACTCGCTGCAGCGTCCGCGTTTATGATATTGGCGCCTTCGGTTGCGCAGGCGCAATCATGCGGGGATCTCTGGTATCGTCGCAATGCTATATTTGCGGAGTCGGGATATTGCTTTCAGACAGCGCGCGCCAGGTCTGTATTCGGGGCGGGCTGCTTTCCTCCCTATGGGAGATTGTCGCCAGGACAGCAGGCGCGTGTGAACGCGATTCAGGCGCAGGAAGATTATCGTGGCTGTCCGCGCTGATTGTCAGTCTGGTTTTCCAGCGCGACGCCATCAGTGACCGCGCTGGAAAATTAATGCCTGCGGCTATGTTTCAAGCCTCATGCCCGTGCTACAGGGCCGTTCCCAGGCCGTTGGTATTCTTACAGCCTTTCTTTGAGAAAGCGCACAACGGGACCTGCAGCTTCGCCTGATTTGCTGAACGCTTCCTCGATTGGATCAGATTCAAAATAATGGCCTATTCCCTGAACGACGATCCGGCGTGCGAAGAAGCCTGACTGCTTCAAGGCCAACAGAAAATTATCAGACTGACTGCGATCGACAACATCGTCCTCTGTGCCATTTATGAGATAAAATGACGTCGTATTTTTCGATTTCAAAACATAGGACATGGGCGATGCATCAAAGTACAGTTTTCTGTTGTCCATGGGAGTCGCGCCCAGAAACTTCTCGCTGATGTTATCGAGTGGACGATGCAGAACGTCATGATTCCATTGTTGCTGCAGATCATAGACACCATAAAACGACACGACAGCTTTTACGCGTGCGCTGAGGGATGCATAGGGGTCGTTGGGGTAGGCATTGGCGAAAGGAGCTTCCTCGCCTGCTAACGCTGTGAGTGAAACAAGATGTCCGCCCGCTGATCCGCCTTGCAACCCGATGCGCTCGCCGTCAACTTTTATGGCCTCGCCCCGTCCGCGCGCGAATTGTATGGCGGCCCGCACATCCTGCACGGCCTGCGGGTAAGTCTTCTGGCCCGGTTTGGCCAGGCGATAACTGATAGCGAAAACAGCAATGCCCTGCTTTGCCAGATAAGGTCCCCAATAACGATAAGCGGTTGGGGAGCCGCCTTGCCAGCCTCCGCCGTGGACAGCAATGAGGGCTGGGTATTTACCAGGTGCTTTAGGCAGATAAAGGTCGCCTTTTAATGACGTGCCGTCGTGATTGGCATATTCAACGCCGCGCTGGATATCGACCTCGGAAGCCGGATTTTGTGCGGGCGCTTGTGCAAGCGCATAAGTAAGCCCCGCGAACACGTAGGCAGCTGCGGCCAGCGCAGCCCTATTCAATACAATGGTCATGTCTTCCCCCCCTGTTGGTATGCAACGAAAACAGATTAGCGGCTCAATGCAAAGCCGAAAAGACCAATTCGACTTCAGGCTTCACTGAAACGACTGGGTTAAAATGAGCCTGTTTTTACTTAGGCACCTTGGGCGTCGGGTAGTTCATGCGGATCTTGAAATCCTTGATGAGCTCACGCACGATCCCGGACAATGGCAGACTCATGCGGACGTTGTCGGCTTCCTGCATAGCAATCATCATGTCTTTTTCCGCCCATGGCGTTGGCTTTTCTTCCGCGCGGGTCGTCATGGACCAGTTCTGCGCGCTGGAATGGCCGAGAGCCTCACGCAGCTTTTCCCGATCGACATTCATCTTTTCCGCAAACCGCAAGCCTTCGTCGGTCGCCGCCATGCAGGCCCAGAGCATCATGTTGTTGACCATCTTGCCAACCTGCCCGGCGCCAAAGGGGCCAAGATGAAAAACATCCGATGCAAAAGTTGCAAAGACAGGCTTGCAGCGCTCGAAGACATGCGGATCGCCGCCTCCCAGAACCAGCATCTTGCCAGCTTCTGCTGCGCCCTC
>CAMDKB010000045.1 GCA_945901195.1 Rhizobium sp. Q54 | reverse complement strand
GGCCGCCTTCACATTCCTGAATGGTCCGCCCCGGTGGCGGATACGTTTTCACTCTTTCTCGAGGCTACGAGATGGCGAATACCTCATCGGCTAAAAAAGCCGTCCGCAAGATCGCGCGCCGCACGGCCGCTAACCGTTCCCGCCGCAGTGAAATGCGCACCTACGTCCGCAAGGTCGAGGAAGCTATCGCTTCGGGCGATGCCGCCGCAGCGCAGGAAGCTCTCAGCACAGCAGCGCCCACCATCATGCGCGCCGCTCAAAAGGGCATCGTTCACGTGAACACGGCCTCACGCAAAGTATCCCGCCTGACCAAGCGCGTGAAGGCTCTTGCGAGCTGAGATAACGCAGTCGCACTGTGCGCCTTCAATGCAAAGTGTCGATCGATTTTCAAACCCGGCGCTGCCGGGTTTTTCTTTTTTATAGTGCGATCAATTGTTGCGCGTATCCTATGGTTCAAATGTACCATGCCAAGGTCGGGCTTGATTGATCCGTAGTTCAATCGAACCATCCGGCGCATTAACGCTATGGCGTCAGATGGTTTGTTTCGATCTCAAGGCAAGATTGAGAATCGTCGCGAGACTTGAATTTCAATGCATTGTTTTCTGGCAGGCCAAAACGGGGCGCGCTTGCTGCTTCGACTCTTCGACGAAGGGTGGAGTCATGTTTAAGCTGTGCTGCAGAGACAAAATGAAATTCAGCTTCGCTGTCTGACAGTCATCATGCCTGGGCGCGGCACCATATTCACGAAGTCACCAAAAGAGTTTTCATGCAAATGTCGCGCGAGTTTTGCACGACCAATTTTTCGCGCAGACATTTTGCGTTTGATTCAGACGTTTACAGTTCAAGCTTCCGTGCGTTACCTGTGCGGGCCAGCGGGAGCCAAATTGTATCGCATCCGCACGTAATTTGAGTGCGCGGCAACCGCAAATTAATCACTTGCACGGTGCCGAGTATTAGCATCCATTCAGACAGTTATCTCGGTCAATGAAAAATAGACGATAGTTGGAGAATTTTCTTTCGCCGATTTTCTGAACTTCACTAATAAAAGGTTTACACGCGCGCCGCCGCCTGAGAGATTGATTTCAAGGCGTGACGTGCTGGACGTATCCAAGACAATTGATCAACCCGCTGCTTATCTCAACAAGCTGGGAGAGTTGTCCAGGTTATCAAGCGCATCACCGACGCGGGGGCCAGCCGGAACATCTCCGGTTAGCAATAAGGACTCAGAATTGGAAGACCTATACAGTCGGCGCTTGCGCTGACCTGTGGAGTATTGACTAAAATGGCGGCGGCATCGAAGAAAAACACCATCGACTGTTCAGTGAAAAGGCCTTGTGGAACACAAGGCAAACGGCGGGCTCGCCGGAGCGGACATGCGCTCTGTATCGACGCGGATCGATGTAAGTAAGCCTACCGAAAACACAATCCTTTTCTTCGCTCTTGAGCCGAGGTGCAGTTCAACAGAACCGCGCCATCGGGATCCTGTTCTGTGAGGCCGAAATGCTCGAGGATCTCAGCAAACAATCTTATGCGGTCAATGAAATGCACAACGAGAACCATGACGAATCGTGGCGTAGGGCGATGCAACGAATCCGGGCAGAATTTGGTGAGGCCATTTACAATTCCTGGTTTGCCCGGCTCGAACTGGATCATGTTGAGGGCGGGGTTCTGCATTGCAGTGTCCCGACGAAATTTTTGAAGAGCTGGATTACCAGTCAGTTCATGGAGCGGATATTGCCCGTGTTCGCGTCAGAATTTCTCGAATTGAAGATGATCTCTGTGAACGTGCGCACGGCTGCGCGCGCAAATTCCCTGCGTCTGGAAAACCACCCTGCGGCTTCTGCCGGACACGTCGAGACGGCTGCCGCGCGTCCAGCAACACAGGTTGAGGCAAAGACACCAGTTGCGCAGCGCGCGAACCCATTCGCCAGCGGCCTTGAAGCGCCTTACAAAACGGGCTTCGCTGACCATCAGCAATCAAAATTTTCCGATGTCGGGGGGTCCAGTCTCGATACTCGTTATACGTTCGCAAGCTTTCTTGTCGGGGCGTCCAATCAGCTTGCCCATGCCGCTGCCATGGAAGTTGCGCGCGGCGGGAACAGCAGTGGCGGTTCGTCATTCAATCCGCTGTTTTTTCATGCGGCTGTTGGTTTGGGAAAAACGCACCTGCTACAGGCCATAGCCCACAAGGCGGGCGAATTGCGCCGTCGTGTGGTCTATCTGACCGCCGAAAAATTTATGTATGGCTTTGTGTCTTCGCTGAAAGATCACACAACAATCGCCTTCAAGGAACGACTGCGCAGTATCGATCTCTTGATCATAGATGATGTCCAGTTCCTGCAGGGCAAATCCGTTCAACAGGAATTCAGCCATACATTGAATGCATTATTCGATGCTGGAAGGCAGGTTGTGGTGGCCGCAGATTCGCCGCCCGCGGATCTCGAAAATCACGATGAAAGATTGCGGTCCCGCTTGTCTGGCGGTCTGTGCATTGAAATCCGTTCGTTTGATGAGGAGTTGCGTCACAAGATCGTTGAAAATCGCGTTGCTGCCGCTCACGCAGCGCAGCCGGGCTTTGATGTGCCTGCCGCCGTTGTCTCCTATGTCGCCAGCGTCATTCAGACAAATGGGCGCGATATTGAAGGCGCGGTCAATCGCCTCGTCGCTCACTCCACATTTTCTGGCGCCCGCCTGAACGTGGAAACAGCCGAAGCAGCTATACGCGATCTTGTGCGCGTAAAGGAACCAAAACGTGTTAAGATCGAGGACATTCTGAAACTCGTATCCGCGCATTACAATGTTTCCAGGCCCGATCTCCTTTCTTCGCGACGTACAGCTATCGTCGTAAGGCCGCGCCAGGTCGCCATGTATCTCGCGAAAATCCTGACATTGCGGTCATTGCCTGAAATTGGCCGCCGGTTCGGCGGGCGCGATCATACGACGGTTCTGCACGCGGTGCGCAAGATCGAGCGCCTTTCCAAGGAAGACAATTCGCTGAAGGACGAACTCGAACTTCTCAAGCGGATATTGAACGATTGATAGCAATGGCGATGTGGCTTGGCGCATCGCGTTGGCTATTGCCTGCCTGCGATCCTCAGCGTCCCGTCTTCACACGGGTCCAGGCGCGCGTCACCAGCCGTTGCGTCGCGGGATCGCGCGGTCTGACTGTAAAAAGGCGCTGCATCATTGCGCTGTCGGGGTAGATGGATTTGTCGTCCAGAATTTCTTTTGGCAGCAATGGATGAGAGGGCAAGACGCCGTTGGCGAAATTGGTGATCTGCGTATTTTGCGCGGCGACATCCGGCCTCAGCAGGAAATCGATGAACATATAGGCTGCATCGACATTTTTGGCATCCTTGGGAATGGCGATATTGTCCATCGACATCAACGTGCCTTCGGCTGGGATCACATATTTGATGTCAATGCCCTTGCCCGCTTCCCGCGCGCGGTTGCGCGCCTGGTAGGCGTCGCCTGCCCAAGCGACGGCCAGGCAGATATCCCCACCGGCTAGTGCATTGATATATTCCGAGGAGTGAAACTTTTTCACCAGCGGGCGTATCTTCGCGAGAAGATCGGCCGCTGCGTTGATCTTGGCCTGATCTGGCGTATCGGCGTCTTCGCCAAGATATTTGAGTGCGATGGCGAAAAGGTCTTCGGGACTATCGAGAACATAGATGCCGCAGGCTGAAAATTTCTTCAGCTCCTCAGGGCGAAACAGGATGTCCCATGACGTCAGCGCCTTGCCCCCTGTGATGGGCGCGATCTTGCGCTCGTCATAGGCCAGACCCGTGGTGAACCACATATAATTGACAGCGTATTGATTGCCAGGATCGTAGCTCGCAAGCTGCTTGTCGATTTCCGGCCAGATATTGCCTGCGTTCTTCAGGCGGGATCGATCAAGTTTCTGATACACACCCGCCCTGATCTGGCGCTGCAAAAAACTGCCGGAAGGTAGCACGATATCGTAGCCAATGTTGCCGGCGAGCAGTTTGGTTTCGAGAATCTCGTTGGAATCATAGGTGTCGTAAACAACCTTGATCCCCGTCTCTTCCGTGAATTTGTCCAGCAGTTTTGTGTCGATATAATCGGACCAGTTGTAGACGTTGAGCAATTTTTGTTGCGTCTGTGCGCCACCCAGCCCCACCAGCCAGATGAAAACGGCGAGTGCGTAAGTCCTCATCGCTTTAACTCCACACTGCCTATCGCTTGACGACTTTTTCCAGACGCGTCAACGCGGCATCGATTGTTTCGTCTTTCTTGGCGAAACAGAAACGCACAACTGTCTTCACCGCGTCTTGCGCATAAAAGGCCGAAACGGGAATGGCGGCGACGCCGTGTTCCCGCACAAGCCGCTGGCAAAAAGCCGCGTCGTCGTTTTCGCCGAGCGGCGCGATGTCGACGGTGACAAAATAGGTGGCCTCGCTGTCCATGACCGCAAAGCCCAGCTCTTTCATTCGCGCGCAGAAGCGGTCGCGGCTGCGTTGGAAACTGGCGCGCATCTGGATGAAATAGCTGTCCTCCTTGCCAAGCCCGAGAGCAACGGCGGTTTGCAGACTGGGCGCAGTTGTAAACGTGTTGAACTGATGCGCCTTTGCCAGAACGCGCATGACCCCGGGGGAGGCCATCACAAGGCCGATCTTCCATCCCGTAAGGGAGAAAATCTTGCCGGCGGAGCTGATCTTGATCGTCCGGTCACGCATGCCGGGGAGAGACATCATGGAAATATGTTTCTTGCTGTCGAAGATCAGATGTTCCCACACCTCGTCGCAGATCGCGATGGCGTTATGGGCGACGCAGAACTCGGCCAGCAATTCCAGCTGTTCACGTGGATAGATCACGCCGCATGGATTGTGCGGATTGTTGAAAACGATGGCGCGCGTCTTGCTCGTGAAAGCCTTGGCCAGATCCTCGCGCGTAAATTGCCAATGGGGCGGGCGCAGATTGACGAATTTGGGCACGCCGCCCGCGCGCAATACGAGCGGAAGATAAGCGTCGTACATCGGCTGGAACAGGACGACTTCATCGCCCGGCTCGATCACCGCCAGCAGCGAATCTGCCAAAGCTTCCGTTGCTCCCGACGTCACCATCGTCTCGGTCATCGGATCCAGCTTCAATCCCTGGAAGCGTTCGAAATGGCTGGCGATGGCCTGCCGCAGGACGGGCAGCCCCATCATGGGCGGATATTGATTCCACCCGTTTAGCACTTCATCGGCGGCCTTGCGGCGCACATCCTCCGGGCCGGGGTCATCGGGAAATCCCTGCCCGAGGTTGATCGCATTGAGATCGCGCGCCAGGTTGGACATGACATCGAAAATGGTGCTCGGGAGGTCAGCGTAGAGATGGTTCATGTCGAGGCGGGCCGCTCTGGTCTGCAGGTGTATCGAGGCAGCATATTGCCATCTTCGCAGCAAGCAAGCTGAGGCGTGTTCAGCGCATGGTTTTTGCTGTCTCCGCAATGAGCCTGTCGATCAGCGCGGGTGTCGAGGGCCCAGCGCAAATGGAGAGACGGTCGGGGATCACCAGCCGCTTTTCGGCGGGGAAAAGCCGCATGAGAGCCGGGTGCACCAGCACGGACTCGCCCTGGTCGGATGGTTGCTGCACGTTACGCGCGACGATAAGGTAATCGGGCGGACGCGCGACAACCCGCTCCATCGGTATCAGTCCGCTGCTCGTCATTCCCAGCGCCGCCGCCGCATTGCCAAAGCCGGCAAGCCCCGCCAACTCCGCAGTCACGCCAGAATGCATGGCATAGCCCCGGCGGTGGAGCACAAGCGCGTTGACCTTGGCGGGCAGCAGAGCAGCCTGTCGCTGCAATCGCATGATGCCTGCATCTATCTGCGCGATCAGTGCATCCCCGCGCTCGCGGTGGCCCAGGCTGCTGGCGACATCTTGGATTTGCTGGCGTCCTTGTTCAAGATTGTTCCACGGTTCGAGCAACATGTAGGAAATCTTGCGCCGGTCTAGCGCGGCGCGCGCATACCGGCTGTCGAAACTGCCGAGCAGCACGAAATCAGCCTTGAGATCGATGATTTCCTCCAGGCTACCGCGGCTCGACGGAAAAGCATTGGCTTGATCTGAGAGGTACGACAACGACGAATCACGCGCGAAGGGGCCGAGCGATACGATCTGCACGGGATCGGCCAGGGCCAGAACGAGCTGGTCGGCGCAGAGGTTCGCTGACACCACGCGTTGAGGTGTCGTGGCGACAGGCGCCGCGGAAGCGGCAGAAATCGTCCACAGGGTAAAAGCGCAACATCGCAGCGCCGTTTTGCGTCTCCAGATGGAATTCCACAGAATCCGCATTGCGCCTCTATGTCTCGCTCTATAAGGTCGGGATCAACGTTGGTGCCCCGAACATCGGGGTGAAACGGGAATGCGGTGAAGGGATTTCCGCAAGGACGTCCCAATTCCGCAGCTGCCCCCGCAACTGTAAGCGGCGAGCAGGTTTCGCGAAAGCCACTGGAGAATGTTTCTCCGGGAAGGGTGAAATCTGCAACGACCCGCAAGCCAGGAGACCGGCCAACGTCCGAAGACTCAAAATGCCGCCGGCGGGGCGGCCGGAGGTTTGTGATGTCTGACTGCTTGCGGGCGAACGCCCGTTTTCACGCCGTTTTTTTGGCGGCGATTGTTTCCCCTGCAATATGTAACGCCCAATCTGCGCCAGAAGCGCTTCCCGAGATCGTGGTCACTGCAACCCGGACACCGGAAAATCTGCAGCGCATCGGCAGTGCTGTCAGCGTTGTGGAAAGCGGGGATATCGTTGCCTGGGGTTCAAAGAGCATGGTGGACGTGCTGCGACAGGTGCCTGGCGTCGACATCACCGAGAGTGGCGGGCCAGGCGGCCTGTCATATGTCCGGCTGCGAGGGGCCGACAGCTCGCAAACTCTAGTGCTGATCGACAATATCCGTGTGGGCGAGGCAGCCGGCACGAAGGGCGAATTCGACATGTCGAACCTGTCGCCTGATAACATCGAACGCATCGAAGTGTTGAGAGGGCCGCAATCGGCGCTCTATGGCTCTGACGCCATGGGTGGCGTCATCAATATCATTACCAGGAAGGGCGAACGTACGCCTCGTTCAACGATCGCCGTCGAGGGCGGCAGTTACGGCACGATTTCAACGCGCTTGGCCACCTCCGGCGCGACTGAAAACACCACCTGGGCGCTCTCGCTCAGCGGTCTGCATACCGACGGTTTTTCGCGCTATGGATATCGCATCGGTCGCATCACATCGACGCTGATCGCGCCGCTTGAAAATGACAGCACGGATCGTATCGGCGGCAGCGCCCGCGTCACCCATCGCTTTGGCGAGAACATGGAGGTCGATATTGGCTTTCGCCGCACGCATACCCTCGCGAATATCGACAATCCCGGCGCATTCCTTTCGCCGCGCGACAACAATTTCGACAAATCGAAACAGATTGTGACGACAGCTTATGGAAAGATTTCTGCGGAGAGTTTCGGCGGCCAATTGCGCCACTCACTGACGATTTTCAGTTCAATGACGGATCGTTTGAATCGCGGTTTCGAGAATTGTTTTGACGTGATTGGAAATCCGGTCGCCTGCGACGCGATCTTCCGCTCACAACGGGTTGGTGCGGAATATCAGGCGGATCTCAATCTTGGCAAGATTGGTAGGACAACGTTCGGCGCACGCACAGAATATGAAGAAGCGTCAAATCACGAAGTCTGGTTGATGCCGGCTGCGCCAAACACCAACGGGTTCAAGGGCACTCAGCGCACCAATTCCTTATTTCTCCTGCATCAATTGCCTCTGGGACCGTTGAGTCTTTCGTTAGGTGGCCGGGTTGATGCCGTTGGTGGGACTTCTGTGTTCCCCACATGGCGCGCGACGCTCGCCTATACGATTGCGGAAACCGGCACCAAATTGCGCGCCAGCGCAGGCACCGGCGCGAAGGCGCCCACACTTTATCAACGGTTCAGCATCTTCGGCGCACCCGGGCTGCAGGCGGAACACAGTTTTGGCTATGACGCAGGCATTGATCAAAGCCTGTTCGATGGGCGAGTTAAACTGTCGATGACGGCATTCGATACACATTATCGCAATCTCACTGATTTCGCCCCGATTGCGACGCCTCCATTTGGTGTTTACGTCAATGTCGGACGTGCGCGTGTCAGCGGCCTGGAGGCATCTGCTGATATCATTGTGGTCCCGGATGAATGGCGTCTGCGCGCCAGTTACACACGTCAGCACGCCATTGATGAAACTAATCATCGCTGGCTGCTGCGCCGTCCGCGCGACACAGCTTCACTATCGGCGACTTATAGGGCTATCAGGAATCTGGAAATTGAAGGTCGTGTTACATACGTTGGCAAGCGCACAGATTCTGTAAATGATTTTCCCTACAATCGGCTTTTCATGGCGCCCTATGCCAAGGCTGATCTGCGGGCGTCATATAAGTTGAACGATCACCTCTCCGTCTTCGCGCGGGCCGAGAACACCACCAATGCGCATTACCAGGAAATCCGGGATTATGGCGTGGCTGGCCGCTCGTGGTATGCGGGCATGCAGGTGACATGGTGACATGGTGACAACATCAACCCGGTGACCAATGGGCTTTGAAGCAGAGGCGCACAGCAATTCGCGCGATAGCCATCGCCCGTTCGCGATCAATCTTGTGCTTGTTTGCGTGCTGTGTCTCGCCGCTGTCGCCTCGCTGCTTGTTGGTGCGAGCCAGATTTCCGTGACGAGCGCTCTACGCGGATTGACCGGTAGCGATGAAATAGCTGCGATCATCGTGCGCGAAATCCGGCTTCCACGCATGCTGCTGGCTGTTGGTGTTGGCGCGATGCTCGGCCTTGCCGGTGCAGCGATTCAGGCGCTCACGCGCAATCCTCTGGCGGAACCGGCGGTACTGGGCACGCCGCAAGCGGCAGCGCTTGGAGCCGTTGCCGTGCTTTATACGGGCGCAGCATCAGCAAATTCGCTCACAATAGCCATCGCAGCCATGACAGGAGCGGGTTGCGCGATGGCTCTCATACTTGTGTTGATCCGCAAGCGACAAAATATTCTGACATTGCTGCTGGCGGGGCTCGGTCTTGCGAGCCTGACAGGCGCAGCCATGTCGTTCATCATAAGTATTTCTCCTAACCCTTATGCAGTCATGGAGATCGTGTTCTGGTTGATGGGCTCGTTTGAAGACCGCTCGATGGTGCATGTCGCCATAGCCTTTCCCTTCATGCTGGCCGGAGGTGTTGTGCTTTTTAGCTGCCAGTCGGCCTATACGGCGCTCACCCTCGGTGAAGAAGCCGCGCAATCCCTAGGCGTTAATGTTGCGCGCGTCGCCCTGCTCACAGGCGCTGGCATTTCTCTTGGCATCGGCGCGGCGGTGTCTGTCTCGGGGGCCATTGGCTTTGTCGGCCTGGTCGCGCCGCATCTTGTGCGTCCGTGCTGCGGCGGCGACCCCGGGCGGGCCTTGCTGCCTTCAATGCTGTGCGGCGCTAGCCTCACAGCAACAGCCGACGTGCTTGTCCGCCTTATCCCTTCCACGACTGAAGTCCGCGTCGGCGTATTGACCGCACTCATCGGCGCACCCTGGTTCATCTGGCTCGTGGTCACCCGCAAAGGCCTGTTCGGGAGCAATCCCCCATGAACCCGCCGATTTTTGAAGCTCACTCGCTCGCCGTCAGTATTGCTGGTCGTGCTATCCTGCACGATTGCGCCTTCACGATGCAGGCCGGCGAGTTCATCGCCATCGTTGGTCCAAATGGCGCGGGCAAGACGACCTTGCTGCGCGCACTTGCCGGGCAGGCGCCCTTCAAGGGGAGGTTGCGGCTCAATGGCGGCGATCTAGCTATCTGTGCGCCCTCCTTGCGGGCCAGGACGATCAGCTACCTGCCGCAGAATGGCGGGGTGCATTGGCCCATGCGCGTGCGTGAAGTTGTTGCACTCGGACGAATGCCGTTCGGCGCTTCGCTCCAGCGTTTGACCAAAGTGGATAATTCACTGGTAAAAAAAGCTCTTGAAGATTGCGACGCCGCTCATCTGGCGGATCTTCCGGCGACAGATTTGTCGGGCGGTGAATTGTCTCGTGTGCTGCTGGCGCGTGTTCTGGCTTCCGATACGCCTGTGATCCTTGCAGATGAGCCAACCGCCTCGCTCGATCCCGCTCATCAGATCGCCACAATGCAACGGCTCGCCGTCGCCGCGCAGGCAGGCCGCCTTGTCGTGGCGGTCTCGCACGACATCAGCCTGGCCACGCGTTATGCAACACGCATGATCGCGCTCGAAGATGGTGTCATCGCCGGCGATGGCGCGCCTGGCAGCCTTCTCGACTCCGGCATATTGGAGCGTATATTTGGCGTGCGATTCCTTCAGGCCGAAATTGATGGCGTCAGGGCCGTTGCAATCGCCCGGCAGTAATATCGTGCGTCTTGTCCCCGCAAAGGCGATAATCGTGACAAACTTAATCGCAAGCAACAAGTGCGCTGAACCGTTCGTCATCACCGATGGCCGGCAATCGCCGGCCGCCGCCTCAATCATGCGAGGCACGCAAAGGCTTATGCGCAGTCTCGGGTGCTCAAGCGTTACCGAATTACCGCTGGTCAATGGCCGCCGGGCCGATATCGTTTGCCTGGCCGCCGACGGCTCGATCCATATCATCGAAGTGAAATCATGCGTCGCAGATTTTCGCGCCGATCAGAAATGGCAGGACTATCTCGACTATTGCGATAGCTTCTATTTTGCGGTCGACGCCAATATGCCTGAAGGCGTTATTCCCGGTGACAGCGGCCTGATTGTCGCTGATTCCTATGCGGCATGCATCCTGCGCGAAGCGCCTGTCACGAAAGCCAACGGCGCGCGCCGCCGTGTGACATTGCTTGCCTTTGCGCGCTGCGCTGCCGATCGTCTGCACAATCTGGCGGACCCTGGCGCGACACAAAATTTCTAGCGCGGTGCGCGCTTGGCGAGAATGCGCTGCAAGGTACGGCGATGCATGTTGAGACGTCGTGCCGTCTCCGAGACATTCCGGCTGCACAATTCATAGATGCGCTGAATGTGCTCCCAGCGCACGCGATCAGCGGACATTGGATTTTCCGGCAATTGCGCCTTGTCGTGCTGGGTCGCCATCAACGCACTATAGATCTCGTCAGCGTCGGCTGGTTTGGCGAGATAATCAAATGCGCCGAGTTTTACAGCGGTCACCGCGGTTGCGATATTGCCGTACCCCGTCAGAATAATGCCACGCGAATCCGGGCGCTTTTCCTTGAGCTGCGAGATGACATCAAGACCGGTGCCGTCCGCAAGCCTGAGGTCAATGACAGCGAACGCTGGCGGCGTCCTGGAGATGGCCGCAAGGCCGTCTGCGACAGTGTCTGCCGTTGTAACCACGAATCCGCGCGCTTCCATGGCGCGGGACAAGCGGGTCAGGAATGGCTTGTCGTCATCGACGATCAAGAGCGTTTTGTCCTCAGCTGCAGCGGTCTGAAGCGAAGAGGCAGGTGTCACTGGGGCTAGCTCGCTCATCTGATCCGGCTTTCATCCATTCGTGTGTCACCAATCAGGTATCGGGCGCACGATTGTCTACTAATAGACCAATCGGGCGACTTTTCCAGCAATTAAGCCACAAGGGGCCTGGAGTCGCGGTGAGTATCCCGTTCGAATTCGCTGCGTGGCCATACAACGTCGATCCATGCGCCGAGCGCCGGTGCGGGCGCATTCGTCATCGTCATCGTCGCGCCCGAGCGTTCCAGCAATGTCTTGGCCACGAAAAGCCCTAGTCCAAGACCGGGTGATTCCTCAGACTTGGCGCGCCGGTCGGAGGCCGCACGCGTAGTGACATAGGGTTCGCCGAGGCGGCCCAGAACATCGAGTGAAAAGCCGGGGCCATCGTCCCGGATGGATATCTTGACCCGCCCGGCAGACCATTCTGCGGAAATAGTCACCTTTGATTTGGCAAAATCGACGGCATTTTCAGTCAGATTACCCAGTCCATAGAGAATGCCGGGGTTGCGGATACAAAACGGTTCCGGGTCTTCGCCCTGTGTCTTGATGTCGAGTTCAACGCCGAAATTGCGAACCGGCTCAACCACTTCCTCGAGCAGATGCAAAAGCGTCTGCGACGCCCACATGCCCTCGGTCTCGTTGCCGAGCGATGAGAGCTTGCCAAGAATCGTTCGGCAGCGCTGTACTTCCTGCGCCAGCAGATCGATGTCTTCCTTCATCACATTGTCGGGTGGAAGCTGCTTCTGGATTTCTTTCACCACCAGGGTGATGGTTGCCAGCGGGGTCCCCAGTTCATGCGCGACCGCAGCCGCGATGCCGTCAAGCTGCGTCAAATGTTGTTCGCGGGCCAGCACAAGTTCGGTGGCGGTCAGCGCGTCCGCCAGCAACCGGGCTTCGCTCGATACGCGAGAGGCGTAAACAGTGACGAAGCCGGCGCCCAGCACAAGCGCAAGCCAGACACCAGCCAGATACAAAAACGGCATCTCAAGGGCTGTTTCCTCATGCCAGGGCAAGGGGAGATGGAAAAACGCGAGAAATGTAGCAGCCATCACCATCAGCACTATCAGCGCGGCAACCCTGGGTATCGGGAGCGAAACGGCCGCAATCATGACCGGCGCCAGAAACAGCAGCGCAAAGGGGTTCTGCAATCCCCCTGTAAGATACAGCAAGCACGACAGCTGCAGGATGTCATAGCCCAACAGGTAGGTCGCCGGACCATCCTCAAGCCGCTGGGTTACGGGATAGCGCAGTCGAAGGCCAATGTTTAACCAAGCCGAGGCTGCCACCACCACAAAGGCTATAACAACCGGCAGTTTGAAACCCAGCCAGAAATGCGTCACGAAAATCGCCGCCGATTGGCCCGCGACCGCCATCCAGCGCAAGCCAGTCAGTGTATCCAGCCTCAGGCGGCGTGCCCGCGCACCTGGTTCAGAACCGGTTATCAACGACATCGACTATTTCCTTTGTACCCTCGCCTGCCTAACTCTTGCGTAATCAGTCTGGAGAATACTACCAAAATTCCCGGTTGTCGGGGATGCCGTGATCAGCTATTGTGCATTGCACAAAAATTCTGCAAGGCAGCAAAGGGGCTTAAAATGGCCCCAGGGAAATTGATATGAACCGTTTTGCCTATCAGATGTACGAAATGACGCATTTGGCACTGAGTCCGTCGCGCGCCATGTCAGACGCTGCGCGCCTGCTGTTCAAAAACCCGCTTAATCCTTGGGCACATACTTCTGCTGGCAAGAACATTGCCGCATCGGCTGAATTATTCGAACGCATGACGCGCCGCTACGGCAAGCCGGTCTTCGGGCTCGACACGACTCGCATGGGAAATGAAGTCGTTCAGGTTCACGAAGAGGTCGTATGGCAGAAGCCTTACTGCAATCTGCTGCATTTCCATCGGAAATTTCCTGCTGCGCAAACGGGTCAGGCAAAATTGCTTCTGGTTGCGCCGATGTCCGGCCATTATGCAACGCTGTTGCGGGGCACGGTTGAAGCGTTCTTGCCGCATTTTGACATCTACATCACCGATTGGTCCGATGCCCGCATGGTGCCGCGCAGCGCGGGCAATTTCAGCCTCAATGATTATATCGATTACACCATCGAGATTATTCAATTCCTGCAGGCTGAATCGCCATCCATCCCGGTCCACGCTGTCGGCGTATGTCAGCCCTCCGTGCCGCTCCTGGCGGCAACTGCGGTGATGGAGGCTGCGGGTGATATAGCCGCGCCGTCATCGATCACGTTGATGGGAGGCCCGATCGACACGCGGCGCAGTCCGACAGCCGTGAACAAGCTGGCGCAGGAGCGCGGCATGGACTGGTTTCAAAAGAACTGCGTCGTGCACGTCCCATTCCCGTATCCAGGCACGGGCCGCGCGGTTTATCCCGGCTTCCTGCAATTGTCCGGCTTCATGGCCATGAATATCGACCGCCATGTCGGTGCGCATCTTGAGATGTTCAATCATCTTGTCGATGGCGATGGAGACTCCGCTGAAAAGCATCGCGAATTCTATGATGAATATCTCGCGATCATGGATCTTGATGCGGAATTCTATCTGGAAACCGTCGAGAAAGTTTTCGTCGAACATGCTTTGCCGAAAGGCACATTCAAGCATCGCGGCGCCAGTGTCGACCTCGCCGCCATTCGCAAATGTGCGCTGATGACTGTGGAAGGCGAACGCGACGATATTTCTGGCGTCGGCCAGACCGAAGCGGCGCATGATCTTTGCAAGAATATTCTCGCCAAGCGCAGGAAGCATCACCTGCAACTCAGCGTTGGTCACTACGGCGTGTTCAACGGTTCTCGCTTCCGCAACGAAATCGTTCCGGAAATGTGCAAGTTCATGACGGCGACAGGGAAGAAGCCCTGACGCATGGTATCTGTGTTGGCGCGTGCGAAGTCGTGGCGTGAGCATCGCGCGAAAAGTGGCGTTCGTTTTTGGAGAAAAAGTTAGGCTCTGCTCCCATAAATAGACATGCCCGTATTTGAACTGATGATTCCATCCGATCCCACGCCGATCTATCGTGATGCGTCGATGATTCGCCTCGCGCAACTCCCGGCCCATCATGTCCGCCTTTCTTGACGTCAATCATTCCGGCGAGACCTATCGCGTTTTGCTCAAGCGCGCGCCTGCCGCACGCCGTTTCACGCTGCGCATTCGCGCCGCTTCGCGCGACGTCACGCTCACTATGCCAAGACGCAGCGCGCTCGCCGATGCGCGCGATTTTGCCGAACGTCACGCGGCCTGGATTGGCGCCCGCCTGAAGCGCCTGCCTGCGCCCGTCCCATTTGCACCGGGCGAAATCATACCCTTCAGAGGCGTGCCCCATCTCATCGTGCACAGACCGGTGATGCGAGGCACGGTATGGATTGAGCCCGCACCGCCCGATTTCACCGTAAACGTCTTGCCGGGTATGGAGACGGTCGAGCCAAAACTGCTCTGCGTTGCAGGCAAGGAGGAGCACATCACCCGGCGGGTAGCCGATTTCCTCAAGGCGAACGCGAAGGCCGATCTTGAAGCTGCCGTGCGGCGGCACGCAGGCGCGATTGGCAAGAAGGCAACCAGCGTAACCTTGCGGGACACTTCGAGCCGCTGGGGCTCTTGCACGGCTTCTGGCGGCTTGAACTTTTCCTGGCGTCTGATCCTCGCACCGCCCAGCGTACTCGACTATCTCGCTGCCCACGAAGTCTGTCACCTCACCCATCTCAATCATTCCGCGCGTTTCTGGGCCTTGGTCAGTTCGATCTGTATTGAGACAGACCGCCCGGAAGCTTGGCTCAGCGCACATGGCTCCAGTTTGCACCGCTATGGAAAAGGAGTTGTCGTAACTATCTAACTACAACTTTTAGTTGTAATTTGTTAATCTCAACCGCATATGATGTATCAATCATGCTTTATCGCGGGGTCTTGCTTTGCCAATACAAAAACCTCTGACAGACGAGGTTGGTTTTGCCTTTCGGATGAAGGCTGATGATGAACGGGTCGGCGCACTCCACCGCCTCGTTCAATCAGTCATGGACCCGGCCG
>CAMDKB010000044.1 GCA_945901195.1 Rhizobium sp. Q54 | reverse complement strand
AAAGCCGCCAGGAATGGCGCCAGCCAAACCTCCAGATCGCCACGCCAGTCCTCTGCCATCGCCAGCCTCCCATAAAGCTGGCTCCCCATGAATCAGGAAAATCGCTCCTTGGGAATCGAGAAATCACATTTCTACCAAAGTAGTGCTAGGCGCACACTTGCTGCGCCGGGCCGCTTTAATGGAGGGCAGACGCCAGAAACTGGCGACTGGACCGGAGGCTCTATCCGGGCCCCGCGATCCAGCATTGTCTGATGGCCTGCTCTCGCTGTAATTCACACCATCTTCGGTTCAATCTGCACGGACCACAGGGCAACATCATTCCAGTCCTTCAGCGTCACCGTCATGACTTCGGTGTTTCCATCAATGGCCACGTGGCCAAAGAACTGCAGGTCGAAGCTGGGCGGCAGATTCACGCCCTGATCCTTTGATGGCGCTTTGATAAATCGCAGCTCCGGCCCGAATGTGCCATCGAGCGGATTGGGTCCGAAGGTGCCTGCGTGCAATGGGCCTGACACAAACTCCCAAAAGGGCTCGAAATCCTGAAACGCCGCTTTGTCCGGATTATAATAATGCGCGGCTGTATAGTGCACATCAGCGGTCAGCCAGACTGTGTTGAATATCTTCTCGCGCTTCATGAACGACAGAGTTTCCGCGATCTCAAGCTCGCGTCCGAGCGGCGCACCATTATCATTCTGTGCGACGGCTTCCGAGCCTGAATTCTCGCGCCAGTCGTCTGCCACATAAAGCCCGATGGGCATATCTGAAGCGATGATCTTCCAGGTCGCCTGAGAAGCTTTCAACTCTCGCTTCAACCAAGCCAATTGTTCAGGCCCAAGAAGGTGCGCGGCCGTGCCGTAGGCCGTCTGACTGTTGTCACCATTGGGCGCGCGATAGGAGCGCATATCGATGAAAAACAGATCGAGCGAGGGGCCATACGAAAGGCGCCGATAGATGCATCCTGGTTCATAGGCGTTTGGCCGCACCGGCAGAAATTCGTGGAATACGCGTGAAGCCCGCGCTGCCAATGTCATCATATTCGCCTGAGTATATTTTTTTGCGCGGTGATCGTTATTCGTCAACGGCTGGCCCGGCCACCAATTATCGGTGACTTCGTGGTCGTCCCATTGATAGAAGCCCGGAACTTCCGCATTAAATGCAAGCACATTGCGATCCATCAGATTGTATTTGAACGCAGCGCGGAACTCCGCGAGTGTTTCGGCCGCTTTCAGCTTTTCTTCGATGGTGACATTCTTCCACACGCCGCCATCAGGCATCTTTTGTTCAGGCAGCACAGCGCCATCCGCGTAAACTGTGTCGCCACTGTGAATGAAGAAATCCGGCCTGTTGCGCCGCATCGTCTCGTAACAGCGCATGCCACCGCGCGATTCATCAATGCCCCAACCCTGACCAGCCGTATCGCCAGACCAGACAAAACTGACTGACTTTTTCACACCCGGTGGCGTTCGAAATCGGCCGAGGGCGGGCGCGCTGAAAAGCGCAGGCTCATTGTGGTTTTGAAATCTGACGCGATAGAAAATGTCCTGATCCGCAGGCAATCCATCCATCAAAACCTTCGCGGTGAAATCGCTTTCCGGCAAGGCATCAACTGAAATGCCCTTAAGGATCGAGTTGAAACTCTCGACCGTTGAGACTTCCACATGCATGCGCGCGGAAATATCAGTTCGCGCCCATATCATTGCGCCATCGGAAGAGACATCGCCAGATTGCAGGCCATGAGGAATACCTGGCCTGTCAGCCGCGCGCGAAATATAAGGCGCGAAAATACTACTGCCTGCAGAGACAAGACCGCCAGCCCCCAGCGATTTGAGCAATGACCTGCGCGTGAGGAACAGCGATGATTTCATATCCGGCAAACCCTGTATGAAGCCAGCATATTACCATTTTTGATTGCAATGGCAGCCATCCTTTGCCACACAAGTAAAGGAATTGCCTGGCCAAATCCTCCCAGATGGATCTACAAAACTGGCATGACCCTTTTGCCGCCGCACACAACTCTTGCGATCCTTGGCTCGGTGAAACTCGGGCATGTCCTGCCTTGCGTGGGTGTGGCGCGCGCGCTGGCTATCGAGCCGGAAATGCGGCCTGTAAAACCCCGATCCCTGTTTCACTTGGTCTCACCCTGGGGACCCGCCGATCCCGCTGACAGCGCTCTTGATCCGCCTTACCCGGATATTGTGCTCGCCTCAGGACGCGAAACAGCTCCCTATCTGCGCGCAATTTCCAGGCGTTCGAGCGGCAAGACCTTTACTGTTTTTCTTGGCAATCCGCGCAACTGGCGCCGCAGATTTCATCTGATATGCCTACCCGAACATGACCGGCTGACCGGTGGAAATGTATTTACAAGCCTGACAGCCCCTCATCCGCGCGATGCCCTTGCGCGTGAAGAGGCGCACGCCAATCCCCATCCTGGCATCGCGGCCCTGCCTTCACCCCGCGTGGCGTTGCTGATCGGCGGACCCAGCCGCAAATACAGTTTCGAGCAGACTGACATTGAAGCCCTTGCGACCATTGCAACGCAAATACTGGGAGCAGGCGCCAGCCTGATGGTTTCGCCTTCGCGCCGCACACCCCAAGTTCTTATCAACACGATCCAGAAGATTGTCCAAGCCAATGATGACTGGCAGCGACGCACTTTCCTGTGGGATGGCAGCGGCGATAATCCCTATATGACCATGTTGGCTCTGGCGGATTATTTTGTCGTCACGACTGACAGCGTCAATATGATCGGTGAAAGCATTGCGACGGGAAAGCCTGTTCACATTTACGAACCATCCGGGCATGCGCAAAAATTTGGTCATTTCATAAACGAACTGCTGACACAGGGAAAAATTCGCCCCTGGGCCGGCCAACTGGAAAACTGGACATATGAGCCAGTGGATTCAACGCTTGTCATCGCACAGGAAATCGCACGGCGATTCGCACTCTTCCGTGCAACGCGCCCCTGACGGCGATAACTAATCAACGATTCTTGAAATTGGGTTTCCGCTTTTCTACAAAGGCAGCCATGCCTTCCTTCTGATCTTCCGTTGCAAACAACGAGTGAAACACCCGCCGCTCGAACCGCAGACCTTCTGACAACGGCGTTTCAAATGACCGGTTGATCGCTTCCTTCGTCATCATCGCCGACGGCATCGACATCGACGCAATGACGGCAGCAGCAGCAACCGCTTCTTCGATAAGCTTGTCTGCAGGCACGATACGCGCCACCAGTCCTGCACGTTCAGCTTCCTGCACATCCATCATGCGGCCGGTCAGACACATATCCATCGCCTTGGCCTTGCCGACGGCGCGCGTGAACCGTTGTGTTCCACCCATGCCAGGCATCACACCCAGCTTGATTTCCGGCTGTCCAAACTTTGCATTGTCCGCTGCAATAATCATATCGCACAGCATTGCGAGTTCGCAGCCACCGCCCAAGGCGAAACCTGCAACCGCTGCAATGATTGGCTTGCGCACACGGGTCAGCGCTTCCCAGTTCGCAAAAAGATCCTTGCCGAAAGCGGTCGCATAATCGACCGGCAGCATTTCCTTTATATCAGCCCCGGCCGCGAATGCTTTCTCCGATCCGGTCAGTACGATGCAACCAATGCCGTCATCGGCATCGAATGCTTCGAATGCAGAGATAAGATCGAGCCCGACCTGCTGATTGAGCGCATTCAGCGCCTGCGGCCGGTTCAGCGTGACCAAACCTACGCGTCCGCGCGTCTCGACGAGAATTGTTTCGTAACTCGCAGCCATTGTCTTGCCTGTCATCATTCACTCCGACCGTTTGCGTACATACTGCACCATGGCGGAGAAATCCAGGCGGCCCTGACCGCTGACACTGAAGGCTTCATAAAGGCGGCGCGCATGGTCGCCAAGTTCGCATTGCGTGCCTGTGGCTGTCGCCGCTTCAACAGCCAGCGTAAGATCCTTCAGCATGAGTTCGCCAGTAAAACCAGCCTTGAAATCGTTGCTGGAGGCGCTGCCCTCCACCATGCCCGGCATGGGACAATTCTTCGTCATCGACCAGCACGATCCAGACGACGTCGAGACAACATCAAACAAGGCCTTGTGCGAAAGTCCCAGCTTTTCGGCCAGCACAATGCCTTCACTCACTGCCGCCATGGAAATTCCGAGGATCATGTTGTTGCAGATCTTTGCGGCCTGCCCTGCGCCCGCCGCCCCGCAATGCACACTGCGCGCACCCATCGCCTTGAGATAGGTTTCCCCACGCAGGAAAGCACCGTCCTCACCGCCCACCATGAACGTCAACGTGCCGGCCGTGGCGCCGGTCACGCCGCCGGAAACCGGCGCATCAAGCGACTGCATGCCGGCGGCGTGCGCGAGCAGATGAGCCTTTCGCGCACTGTCCACATCTATCGTGGAACAATCGATAAACAATGAGCCCTTGGGCGCATGTTTCAATATGCCCTCAGCATCGCTGTAGACCCCCACCACATGCTTGCCTGCCGGCAGCATGGTCACTACGCAATCGGCTCCCTTGGCGGCTTCCCCGGCGCTGGCTGCGATTTCAGCTCCAGCGGCGCGGCCCGCATCCTTCGCCGCAGCACTTAAATCGAAAGCTTTAACGGCATGTCCCGCCTTCACAAGATTGGCCGCCATGGGTGCGCCCATATTGCCGAGGCCGATGAATGCGATGGTGGCCATAGTCCTGCTCCGTTCTGTCAAGCGTTCGCAAATTCGATGGTATCGTGGGGCCGTGCTGTAAAATAACCGGCCACCATTTCAGGGCTCACTTCATCAAGCGTCGATGGCGACCACTTGGGCTTCTGATCCTTGTCGACGACGACCGCCCTGATGCCTTCAACCATATCTGGCGCGGCGATACACGCAAGCGAAACGCGATATTCCATCTGCAGGCAGGGCTCCAGCGCGCCAATCTTTCGCGCCTCACGCAAGGCTCGCAACGCGACCTTGAGCGATTTTGGACAATGTCGCGACATCGCCGCGTGCGCCTTTTGCGCCTCGTCTTCCGGTCGAACCACCAACGCCGCCATGATCTCCTCGACACTATCGAGAGCAAAACATGCATTGATCCAGCCATGGTTGGCCGCGAACAAACCTTGCGCAGGCGTGCTGCGGCACGCTGCGACAGCAGCCCCGATTTCATGTGGCGACTGAGTGTGCGCGAGTGCTGCAACCAGCCCAGGGATTTCTGAAGATTGCACATGATCGTCGGCAAATCGCGCCGCAATGGCGTCTGCAGCGTTCATCGCCGTTGCGGTCAGCCCCAAAAAGGTTCCAAGTTCGCCTGGTGTCTGCGAAAGCAGAAACGTGCCACCCACATCAGGTGAAAAGCCGATGCCGACTTCAGGCATCGCCGCCCGGGTGCACTCGGTAACGATACGATGCGAACCATGCGCTGAAATTCCAATGCCGCCGCCCATCACAATGCCATCCATGATGGCGATATAAGGCTTGGGATATCGGGCGATATAGGCATTCATGATATACTCGTCACGCCAGAAACGCGCAGGCAGATCACTGCCATTGATCTGCGCGTCATAGATCGAGCGGATATCACCCCCCGCGCAGAGTCCTCGCTCGCCTGCGCCATCAACAAGAACAGCGGCGACAGCATCATCCGCGGCGAAGTCCTTCAAGGCGGCATGCATCTGCGTAACCATGTCATAGGTTAAAGCGTTCAGCGCCTTCGGACGATTAAGCGTGATCCGGCCAAGCGTTCCCTCGTGTCCAACAATCAGATCGCTCATCTCTTGTTGCCCACCATCGTGCGCGCCACGATCAGGCGCATGATTTCATTCGTGCCTTCAAGAATTTGATGGACGCGCAGATCGCGAACAATCTTCTCGATGCCGTAATCGGCCAGATAGCCGTAGCCGCCGTGCAACTGCAGGGCGCTATTGGCGACATCAAAACCGGTATCAGTACAAAAACGCTTGGCCATCGCGCAAAACTTTGTCGCGCGCGGGTCCTTTTGATCAAGCAAGGATGCCGCCCGCCACAAAAACGTGCGCGCCGCTTCAAGCTCGATTTCCATATCGGCCAGCTTGAATTGCAGCGCCTGAAACTCTTCAAGACGGCGGCCAAACGTCTTGCGCTCGCTCATATAGGCGCAGGCCTTGTCGAGTGCTGACTGCGCGCCGCCGAGCGAACAGGCCGCTATATTCAGGCGACCGCCATCAAGCCCGCCCATCGCAAACTTGAAGCCCTGCCCTTCTTCGCCGAGCAGATTGACCGCTGGCACGCGCACATTGTCCATGATGACCTGCCGCGTGGGCTGCGTATTCCACCCCATCTTTTTTTCATTCGCACCGAACGACAAACCCGCTGTGCCTTTCTCGACAATAAACGAAGACACGCCGTTTGCACCTGGCCCGCCCGTTCGCGCCATCACGATATAGATATCCGTTGCGCCTGCTCCCGATATGAATTGCTTGACGCCGTTCAGGATATAATCACCGCCATCGCGCTTGGCAGCCGTCGTTAGCGCTGCAGCGTCCGATCCCGCTGACGGCTCGGTCAGGCAATAGCTGCAGAGGATTTCGCCCGCGGTCAGCCGGGGAACCCAGGCCTTTCGCTGCACCTCGTTGCCAAATGAATCGATCATCCACGCAACCATATTGTGGATGGAGAGGAAAGCTGATGTCGACGGACAGCCCGTGGCAAGCGCTTCAAAGATCAGCGCAGCTTCCAGACGCCCCAACGCGCTGCCGCCCACATCTTCGCGGACGTAGATACCACCCATGCCCAGTTTGGCCGCTTCGCGGAACACTTCGACTGGGAAATATTTCTCTTCGTCCCAGCGCACGGCGTGAGGGGCGATGTGCTCATCGGAAAAGTCACGCGCCATTTGTGAAATGGCGCTCTGCTCCTCGTTGAGTGCAAATGCCTGGTGTGCTGTCTGTTCGGACATGGTTTATCCCGCAATTGATCCGCGCATTTATAATTTGCAACGGCGCGTCAGGATATAGGCCGTTCGTCGGCGATGACCTTACCATCATTCGGCAGGCTGCCGGTTTTGGCCAAGACCACAGAACCTTTCAGCTTGCTCACGCTCTGCAGAGTTTCACCAATAGCGCGCGCAAGAGCTTCATCCGGCCTGGCGCATTCTGCAAGCAGGGTCATTTTATCCTGCTCGCCCTCGCGGCTGACAACCAGTCGCACGCGGCCGATATCCGGATGACGATTTGCAACCTCTGCAATCTGGCGGGGATGCACAAACATGCCCTTGACCTTTGTTGTCTGGTCCGCGCGCCCCATCCATCCGCGAATGCGCGTGTTGGTTCGGCCGCACGCAGATTTTCCCGGCATGATTGCAGACAAGTCTCCGGTGGCCAGCCGAAGCAGCGGGTAATCTTTTGTCAGGCGCGTGACGACGACTTCGCCGACTTCGCCCGGTGGCACAGGATCGCCAGTGCCAGGTCGGACAATTTCCAGAACGACGTGTTCGTTGACCATCATGCCGTCGAGCAACGCGCCCTTGGCATTGGAAGTCTCATAGGCGATGACACCAAGCTCGGCAGTGGCATAACATTGCCGCACGGCAATGCCGCGCTCGCCGAGTTCATCGCGCAAGGTCTTCGGCAAAGCCGCACCGGAAACCAGTGCAGTTTCTATGGACTTGAAGTTGCGCTTCAATTCTACGGCCTTGTCCAGAATGATCTTCAGAAAATCCGGCGTGCCGCAATAAGCGCGCGGCTTGTAATGGGCAATCGCTTCCAGTTGTTGCTCTGTATTGCTGGGACCGGCGGGAATAACCGGGCAACCAAGCGCGCATGCGCCACTATCCATGATATGGCCGCCAGGTGACATGTGATATGAAAACGTGTTGAGGACTATATCGCCGCGCCGGATTCCCGCAGCATAAAGCGCGCGCGCCGCGCCCCACCAATCCTTGACATGCGCATCCGGTTCAAAGATAGGCCCGGGCGACAACAGCAATCGCTTCATTGCGGTCGCACGCGTTGCTGTAAGTCCACCGAAAGGAGGCTCGTCGTTTTGCAACTGTACAAGTTCGCTTTTGCGGAACACCGGTATCATCGCAAGATCGGTTCGCGACTTGATGTCATCCAGTTTTACGCCTTGCAATTGTCGCCGCAATGCAGGCGCGCGAGGCCTTGCAGCCCGCATGACAGCTCGCAAATCTTTCAGCAAAGTCCTTTCGCGCAAATCGTGTGCGCGAGTTTCGAGCCTGTCATAGTGCATGGGAATACCTTCATCAGCTGCCAGGGCATTATAGAATAGCTGAACGAAATCGTCAGCTGTTTTATTATCCCTCAGGCAAGCCAGCGCTTGCGCCGCTTGTAGTGCTTTACGTCCCGAAAACTCTTGCGATTATCGCCAGCTACGCCAAGATAGAATTCTTTTACGTCTTCATTGTCGCGCAAGGCGGCGGCATCGCCGTCCAGAACAATCCTGCCATTTTCCAAAATATAACCCCAATGCGCATAACGCAACGCAATATTGGTATTCTGTTCCGCCAGAAGGAAAGACACTTTCTCCTTCTCGTTGAGATCGCGAACAATTGTGAAAATCTCCTCGACGATTTGCGGCGCGAGCCCCATCGAAGGTTCATCAAGCAGGATCATGCGCGGTTTGGACATCATCGCCCTCCCGACTGCACACATCTGTTGCTCACCGCCAGATGTATAACCGGCAAGAGAGGTTCTGCGTTCCTTCAAGCGCGGGAAGTAGTGATAAATTCTTTCGAGTTCCTGCGCGATCACGGCCCGCCCTTCACGCCGTGTGAAAGCGCCGGTCAGCAGGTTTTCTTCAATTGTCAGGTGTCCGAAACAATGACGGCCCTCCATCACCTGAATGCAGCCACGCCGCACCAGATCATTGGGCATCAGCATGTCAACGCGCTCGCCCGCAAACTCGATCGAGCCCTTGGTGAGTTCGCCGCGTTCGCTCTTCACCAGATTGGATATTGATTTCAAGGTGGTTGATTTGCCCGCACCGTTCGCACCAAGAATGGCAACGATCCCGCCTTGCGGCACAGTCAGCGAAACGCCCTTCAAAACAAGGATCACATGATCGTAGATCACTTCGATATTGTTCACCGAGAGGATTGGCGGGGCGTCTGCGAACGGGGACATGGTCACTTGGTGCGTGGTCACTTGGTGCGTGGTCACTTGGTGCATGGTCACTTGGAGCTCCCGGCTGGAAACGCATCAGGCGAGAGAGAGCAGTGAGCCGCTCTCTCCCGTGTCGCGGTTATTCAGGCTTTGAGCAATCGCGAGCCGTTATCTTTTTCTCTTCCGCATATTTGGACGAGATTTCCTTGACCAGTGGCTCGGTATATTCCTGCCGTGCGGTGTACATATCGGAGATCATCTTCCACTGCTTCCCATCCCATTGCTGGACCCGTGCTGAACGCGCCCCTTCATGGTCGTTGCAGGTGATCTTGACCGGCGTCAACATGCCCTCGAAGCCAAGCTCCTTGATGCGTTCTGCCGGCAGATCAAGATTTTCCAGACCCCAGCGGATCTGTTCGCCTGTCAGCGGCTTGTTGCCATAACGCGTCATCGCCTTGCGGATACCCTCAACCCCAAGCATCGCGTTGATCATGCCGCGATTGTAGAGCACCTGAGCGAAATCATCTTTGGCGATGCCTTTGTTCTTGGCGTAAACGTGTTGCTTGAGGGCGGCGTGGACGGCAAACTCGCCAGCGCCACTTTGGCCGAGCGTCAACGCCTTGTAACCGATAGCCTGATCGCCAGCGGGCAAAACATCCGGCTCCGCGCCAGACCACCACACGCCAATCACCTTGTCGCGCGGATAGGCCACGGCAGCCGCTTCCTTGACGGACGTGCCGTTCATGACGCCCCAGCCCCACAGCAAGACATAGTCAGGACGATTCTGACGAATCTGCAGCCACGTGGACTTCTGTTCCACGCCTGGATGCGTGACCGGCAATTCCATCAGCGTGAAGCCATATTTTTTGGCCAGAACCTGCAATGTCGGAATAGGCTCCTTGCCATAGGGGCTGTCGTGAAAAACCAGAGCGATCTTCTTGCCTTTCAGCTTGTCCTCGCCACCCATTTCCTTGGCGACGTGCTGCATGGCGATGTCGGCGGCGGACCAATAGGTGCCGAGGAACGGAAAGTTCCAGGCGAACACCGCGCCATTCTTGGAGTCCGCACGGCCATAGCCCATCGTGATGATCGGTATCTTGTCAGCTAGTGTTTTCTCCGTCAGCGCGAATGTGATGCCTGTAGACAACGGATTGAAAAATGCTGCACCGGTTGCGCCCTTGCCTTTCAGGCGCTCATAACATTCGACGCCCTTGTCGGTGGCGTAGCCCGTCTCGCATTCTTCAAACGCGATCTTGACGCCATTGATGCCGCCGTCCCGTTCGTTGAGCAGATTGAAATAATCAGAAACCCCATTCGCCCAGGGAATGCCGTTCACGGCATAGGCGCCGGTGCGATACGACAGCAGCGGAATGAATTGTTCGTTCTGTCCTTGCGCCATCACGACAGGCGATGACAGCGCCAACCCGCCCACAGCAGCCAGCGCCAGTTTGAATGCTTTCACAGACATTTGCACTCCTCCTTTATGTTTCCGGCGAAGGCCGGAAATGACCTGCAAATATTTCAGGTTCATCGGCGTTTGCCGGCAAGCCTGAACTCCCCGAAGCGGCAACACTATCGCTGCGAATTCCGCGGGCCATCCCGTCAATAGGGAAACGGCCACATTCTCAGCTTTTCTTTCCCGATCTGCCACAGACGCGCAAAGCCCAGTGGTTCCTTGATCAGGATGCAGCAAATCATCCCGCCGAAGATGACATTTTGCAAATGACTGACAGTCCCTGTCGTGATGGGAATACCCAATTCCGCTGGCAATACGGTTAGAAATATCGGCACTATGAGGATAAAGGCAGCGCCGAGAAACGATCCAAGAATCGAGCCCAGGCCGCCGATGATCACCATGAACAAAAGTTCGAGCGAACGGTTGATGTCAAACGCAAGAGGCTCCCACGTGCCCAGCCGCAAAAACGCCCACAACGCACCGGCAACGCCGATGATGAATGACGAAACTGCAAAGGCTGAAAGCTTGGCGACCAGAGGCCTGATACCCATGAGTTCAGCGGCGATATCCATATCGCGGATCGCCATCCATTGACGTCCGATATTGCCGCGAACCAGGTTCTTGGCAATCAGTGCGAAGACGATGACGAAAATCAGCGCAACCATATATTTTTCAACCGGCGTGGCGACGAGATAGCCAAAAAACTTCAGCTCCGGTGCGGACACTGAGCCAGAGGGCGCGTAATTGGTGAACCACTTCACGCGCAGAAAAACCCAGTCGAAGAAAAATTGCGCAGCCAGCGTTGCAACTGCAAGATAAAGCCCCTTGATGCGCAAAGACGGTAAACCGAACAAGACGCCAAAAAAGGCCGCCGAAAGTCCACCCAGCAAGATCGCGAACACAATAGGCAGCGGTGGCAGGCCGATTTCCGAAATGCCCGTGCCAAACTTGTAGGCCATATAGGCGCCTATCGCCATGAACGCCCCTGAGCCCAGAGATATTTGCCCGCAATAGCCAACAAGAATATTCACACCAATCGCCGCCAGCGACAGGATCAGGAACGGCAACAATATCGCCAGCAAAAAATAATCTGTGCGGAACGGCGGAACATGAAAGGCCATCATCAGCGGCAGCAGAACTAAAGCAAAACCCAGCAGCAAATAAACGCCGATGCGATCCTGACGGATCGGAAAAATGACCATGTCTTTGGCATAACTGGTCTTGAACTGGCCCATTTCACGATAAAACACGCGCTACCCCGCTCAGATCCGCTCGATAATCTTTTCGCCGTAAAGCCCCTGCGGGCGAACCATCAGCACCGCGAGCGCCAGAACATAGGCGAACCAGTATTCGATGCCGCCGCCAATGAACGGGCCAAGATAGACTTCCGCTACTTTCTCGCCAGCACCAACAATCAGCCCGCCGATGATCGCGCCCGGCACCGACGTAAAGCCTCCGATGATCAGCACAGGCAGCGCCTTCAGCGCCAGAAACGTGATCGAAAACTGCACGCCAAGCTTGGTGCCCCAGATCGCCGCCGCCACCAGCGCGACGAGTCCCGCCACAAGCCAGACAACAAACCAGATCCAGTCGATGGGAATACCTACCGATTGTGCCGCAGCATGATCGTCAGCCACGGCGCGCAAGGCACGGCCTGTCTTCGTGTATTGAAAAAACAGGGCAAGGGCTATCACCAACAACCCCGCGATGACGCCACCCCACACATCCAGTTTGTTGATCAGGATACCGCCTGGAAACGTTGCTTCCGCCGCAATCCACGCATCGGTCGGAAACAGCCGCAAGGGGTAGACTTCCGAACCGAAGACAAATTGCGCTACGCCCTCGATGACGAACGTTGCGCCGATGGTCGCCATGAACATGGTCAGCGCATTCTGGTTGATCAACGGCCCCAGCACATAGCGTTGCACCAGAAATGCGCACAGGGCCATGACAAGCGCGGCGAATACAAACCCCAGCATGATCGCGAGCCAACCGGGAAAACCTAGACGGGTCAGAAAATCAAGCGCCCGCACCAGCGCCAGTCCGGCCAGCAATACCATCGCCCCTTGCGCAAAATTGAAAACGCCCGAGGCCTTGAAAATCAACACAAAACCAAGCGCAACCAGCGAATAAAGCACCCCCGCCAGCAGGCCGCTGATCAGCACTTCAAGGAAGGAACCCAATTCTTGCACGTGTTTCCCCAAACTTAATGCGAAACGCCAAGATAGGCATCGATCACTTTCTGGTCACTCTTGACGTCGTCAGGCGTTCCATCAGCAATCTTCCGGCCATATTCGAGCACAACAACCCGATCGGACAGATCCATCACGACGCCCATATCGTGCTCGATCAGCGCAATCGTTGTGCCAAAGGTCTTGTTGACGTCGATGATGAAGCGGCACATGTCCTGCTTCTCTTCCAAATTCATCCCCGCCATCGGTTCGTCGAGCAACAAGAGATCAGGCTGCATCGCCAAAGCGCGCGCCAGTTCCACGCGCTTCTGCAAACCGTAAGGAAGACGGCCAACTGGGGTCTTGCGGATCGCCTCGATTTCTAGAAAGTCGATGATCTCTTCGCAATATTCACGGTGCCTGATCTCGTCGGCCAGCGCGGGGCCGAGGCGAAGCATCTGCCAAAATATATTCGCGCTCATCTTGAGCGTCCGGCCTGTCATGATGTTATCGAGAGTGGTCATCCCCTTGAACAGCGCGACATTCTGAAACGTGCGCGCAATGCCCTGGCTTGCAGCCACATACGGGCGCATGCGCTGGCGCGTTTCACCCTTGTAAGTAATACGGCCTTCCTGTGGATGATAAAACCCGTTGATGCAATTGAGCATGGACGTCTTGCCAGCGCCATTGGGACCAATGATCGCGCGAATTTCGCCCTTGCGAATATCAAACGAGACACCGTTGATGGCAGTCACGCCGCCGAACCTCAGCGTGACGTTTTCCACTGCGAGCAATATTTCGCTCGTTGAAGCCAGCGCACTCATTGTAGGGATCGCAGACATCGAACTCATGCCGCTTTCTCCAGCGGCCGCGGCGAAGTTTCGTCCTGCATGTCCTGAATGCGCAAGCGCGCACTTATTGTGCCGCGTCGGCCATCCTCGAACGTTACCTCTGTTGAAATGTCCGCCACGTACGAACCATCATAGAGCGCAGTGATGAGCGGCCCATAGCGCTCACCGACAAATCCGCGCCGAACTTTCTGCGTTCGCGTCAGCTCGCCGTCGTCAGCATCCAGTTCCTTGTGCAGGATCAAAAAGCGCTTGATCACCCCACCTAACATCATTGGTTCGGCAGCAAGCGAGGCATTCACCTCCGCAACGTTCCCGGCGATCATGTCGTAAACTTGGCGATGACCGGCCAGTTCCTGATAGGAAGAATAGATGATGTTGTTGCGCTCCGCCCAATTGCCGACAGCTGTCAGGTCAATATTGATGAAAGCGGTTGTGAACTCGCATCCGTCACCGAATGCGACAGCTTCCTTGATGTTCGGAAAGAACTTGAGCTTGTTCTCGATGTATTTCGGTGCAAACAGCCGGCCGTCCTTCAGTTTTCCCACATCCTTGGCGCGGTCGATAATGCGAAGCTGGCCATCCTTGTCGAATATTCCAGCATCGCCCGTGCGCACGAAATCATCTTCCGTCACGGTCTCGCGCGTCTTTTGCGGATCGTTATAATAGCCGATGAATTGGCCCGGTGATTTGAATTGCACCTCACCGTCTTCAGAAATGCGAATAGTGACATTTGGCGCAGGTGGGCCAACCGTATCAGACCTCACGGCGCCATCGGGCTGGCATGTCACATAAAGGAAAGCTTCGGTCTGGCCGTAAAGCTGTTTCAGATTGATGCCCAGCGAACGGTAAAACGCAAACAGATCATTGCCGATCGCTTCGCCAGCCGTATACGCGACGCGAACGCGAGAAAAACCCAATACGTTCTTGAGCGGTCCATAAACCAGCACTTCGCCGATTGCATATTGCAGGCGCGCCAGCAACGGGACCCTTTGCTGATTGAGAATCTTTTCACCCCATTTGCGGGCAATGCCAAGATAGTAATGAAACATGCGTTGCTTCAGTTTGCTCGCATCCTCCATGCGGATCATCACCCGCGTCAACAAACCCTCGAATACGCGGGGCGGTGCGAAATAAAATGTCGGACCGATCTCGCGCAGATCTTGCTGCACGGTTTCGCCGCTCTCAGGGCAAGCCATGCAGATGCCCGCAACCATGGCCTGGGCATAGTTCAGATAGTGATCGCCCACCCAGGCGCAGGGCAGATAGGCAAGCACTTCATCGCGATCGTTCAACCTGTCGAAGGCAGCGGTATCGCGCGCTGCCGCTACACAGCGTTCCGCCGACAGGATCACGCCTTTGGAGCGACCAGTCGTGCCGGACGTGTAGAGCATGATCGAAGTATCGCCGCCCTGCCCGGCATCGATCGAGGAAACCAGTCGCGCCCGTATCGAGGGCTCACGTGCGAAAAGAGCCTTGCTCTCATCCATGAGAGCTTTCATCGATTTCAGCCGCGCGTGGTCGTAGTCAACAAGACCGCGCTCCTCGTCATAAAAGATGAATTTGACGGAAGGCAGCCGGTCTGCGGCGCCGATCAGCTTGTCGACCTGCTCCTGGTCCTGGACCACTGCAATCTTGATCTGTGCATCGTCGATGACGGCGGCCATTTCGTCGGGGGTTGCATCGGCGTAAACCGGAACCGGTATCGCCCGCAGGATCTGCGCAGCGGAAATGGACCAGTACATCAGGGGCCGGTTGCCGCCCACAATGGCGATCTTGTCGCCATCACCAGCGCCCAGGCTTTCCAAGGCGTGGGCCAACGCCAGCACGTTCTCGTAAACTTCAGCCCACGTCCATGTGTGCCAGTAACCACGGTACTTGTGACGCATGGAAGGTCGTGCGCCGCGCATCCGCGCATTGGCGCGCAACAGCTTTGGAAACGTATTTTCATGCGAAGCGTATTTCGCTTCGAGCTGGTTCGAGTCCACGGCCCCTCCTTCAACCACCCAGTCCCTCCCAGGACAGCTTCAG
>CAMDKB010000043.1 GCA_945901195.1 Rhizobium sp. Q54 | reverse complement strand
CTGGTCCGCTTGGCCAGCCCACGAAGCTCGGCAGCGGAATAATCGGTGCGCAATTTCAAGGCTGAAGGCATGGCGCGACTCTCCTCGCGCCGAAAGAATCAGAATTTTCGTGTCGGGGGAATCCCCATGAGTCAGGACGTCATGCCGTTAGTATAACAGCCTGTCGACATATGCCTCGATCGCGTCCTGCGAACGCGTTCGCCTGACGCGCTCTGCAATCAGGATCGCTTTCACTTCACCCAACGCCCGCTGCAGATCGTCATTGACGACGATGTAATCGTACATGCGCCAGCGCGCGATTTCGTTCTTGGCGTTTTCCAGCCGTTTGCCGATTACATCAGGCGCATCTTCAGCACGACGCTCCAAGCGTGCGCGCAATTCAATCATGCTGGGCGGCAGAATAAAGATAGTTACAACATCTTTGGGGGCCTTCTTGAGCACCTGCTGCGTACCCTGCCAATCTATATCGAAAATGACGTCGTGGCCTTTTGCAAGCTCAGTCTCAACCGGCGAACGTGGCGTCCCGTAAAAATTGCCATGCACTTCAGCCCACTCCAACAGATCATCGGAGGAGCGAAGCCGCTCGAACTCTTGCTTGGTGCGGAAGTTGTAATGGATACCGTCGACTTCACTGGACCGGCGGGGGCGTGTTGTCACAGAAATCGACAACGCTAGATTGAGCCCCTTGTCGAGCAGTAGATCGCGCGTGATTGTGGATTTGCCGGCGCCCGAAGGCGAGGACAAAATCAGCATCATGCCACGGCGACGTATCAGGCCGGAGGTCTGCATAGGCTCGCTCATACGTTCAACTCGTCTTGTTCCATTATTCGATGTTCTGAACCTGCTCGCGGAACTGCTCGATGATCGCACGCAATTCCATACCTATGGCCGTAAGGTCCTTGTCATTGGATTTTGCGCACAGGGTATTGGCTTCCCGAGACATCTCCTGCGCCAGAAAATCAAGTTTGCGCCCCGCAGGTGCGCCGGAACCAATCAATTCACTGGCAGCAATCAGATGGGTCGAAAGACGGTCGAGTTCTTCCCGCACGTCGGCCTTGGCCGCCAGCAACAGGGCTTCCTGATGCAGACGCTGCGGATCAAGCGACGCCGAGGCATCGGCGAGTTCGCGAACAGTTTGTTCCAGACGGGCGCGCACGGCTTCCGGTTTGCGGCCGGGATTGTCATTGGCTGAGCGGGTCAATTGTGTGAGCCGTTCGAGCTGATCAGACAGCAATTGCGTCAACGCCAAACCTTCCTGCGTGCGCATGGCTACAAGTCCGGAAGCTGCTTCATCAAGTGCGGTCATCATGGCCTTGCTGACAGCAGCGAGGGACTCGGCGTTATCGGCTGCTTCAATGATTTCGACCACGCCTCGTATCGCGAGGAGACCGTCCAGCGAAGCTGGCGCGATGGAGGGCGAGGCTGGCAGCTTTTCGATTGCGGCGGTCAGCGCCCGCAAGGCGCTTTCGTTGACCCGGATTTCCGGCGTTGCCTGCTCACGCTGCGCGGAAAGCGTCGCGTAGCATGTGCCGCGGGCGAGAACCTTGCCCAGATGTGCGCGGGCTTCAGCTTCCAGCGCATCAAAGCCGGGTGGCACCCGCACGCGCAGATCAAGCCCGCGCGCGTTCACAGCCTTGATTTCCCAGCTCCAGCGCCAGGGCGTCAACGCACCGGCCGAGCGGGCAAAACCTGTCATGCTCTTGAGCGCCATGTCCCCTCCCACAGGCCGCATACCCTCCACGGGAATCATGCGACGTGTTTCGGCATCACCTTAGGGTGATGCAGTCCGGGGCTCAATAAACCATGTGAGAGCTTTGAGAGGAATGTCAGCGCTTGCGCGCAACGGCGGACACAGGAACGGGCGCGGGAACATTATGAGCCGCGTTGAGATCCCAGCCCTTGCTCTTGAGCGGATCGAGGCTCGTGCCTTCGGATGCGTCGAGGATTCGTCGAACCTGCGGGCGCGCCGCAACTGCCGCAGCCGCCGCTTCATTATCTTGCAAGGTCAACGTCTCAACCGGACCGGTCGGAACAACGCCGCGGCCATACATGGCCGAACGGGCATTCATGTCACTCTTGCGAGACGCTTCAACAGGGTAGGTTTCCAGATTTGCTTGACCAACCGGTCCGCTTTCATCAGCAGGGCCATCAAGGAGGGACGGTGCTGGATCGACGCCGGCAATCTGGATGCCCAGTTCCTTAAGACCCTTGCCGAGCTTGAAGCGCGTAGCTGCATCTGGAGCTTCTGCCGCAGGCGATGCCGGTGCAGTCGAGGGTTTGGCGTCCGGCGATGCGGGCGAAGCGCCTACTACGACCGGCTTTTTTGAAAGGCCTGGCGGAAGGCTAGGCACAACCGCAGCCAGTGTCGGAGTCGGCCGGTCCGACGCATAGGCCAGCAGGCCCATATTCGTAATTCCAGGTGCAGGAGCGGCGACCGGCGCGGGCGCTGAAGGCAAAGCCGCAGGCGCAGCGGCGGCAGCGTGCTGAGGTGCTGGTGCAGGCATGGTTGGTGCAGCTTTCAGCGCGCGCCCTAAATCGGCAACCGCAACCGTCTTGCCCGTTATCACGGCAGGAACTTCACCAAACACTTCACCGCCTGGCAAATCGCTCCGGCGACCGCGATTGGGACTTGCTGCGTTGGCGTCAGGTTCAGCACCGGGAGCGACGCGATCATTGGCCTGATTGAGGTCCGGCGCTGCCGTTCCGCCGGCGGCAGGCTGGGAAGCCCGCTGGGCGGCTCGGTCCCGTTCGATTTCACGCCAACGAACGACATTGCGATTATGCTGATCCAGCGATTCTGCGAACGTGTGTCCGCCTGTCCCGTTGGCGACAAAGAACAGATCGTTGGTGCGCGACGGGTTGGCCGCCGCCTCAAGTGAGGCCCGCCCCGGATTGGCGATTGGCCCGGGCGGCAAAGCCGGAATCACGTACGTATTATAACGCGTCGCTCTAACGATTTCGTCTTTCTGGATCGGGCGGCCCAATGTCCCCTTGCCGCCAACGAGACCATAAACGATGGTCGGATCCGATTGCAGCTTTATGCCACGCCGCAGGCGATTGTAGAAAACCGACGCGACACGCGTGCGCTCGTCGGACCGCCCGGTTTCCTTTTCAACGATGGACGCCATTGTCAGCAATTCCATCTTCGAGCGCACCGGCAATTCGGGCGAGCGCCGTTCCCATATCTGATCCAGAACACGAGTCTGTTGATCGCGCATCAACCTGACGACGCTGGCGCGCGCTTGCCCGCGCCGGACACGATAGGTTTCCGGCAACAGGGTGCCTTCGGGAGGTATTTCGACAATTTCACCGGTCAGAAGATCGTTTTGGCGCAAACGCTCTACGATCTGTTCGCTCGTCAAACCTTCAGGAATTGTCACAGAATGCAGGACCTCACGACCCGAAACCAACGTTTCGATCACCTCATTCAGGCTCGCATGCTCCTTGAACAGATATTCGCCAGCCTTCACTCGCGACCATTTGCGATCAATAACCAGAAACGCCTTGAGCACGGTGGGCTGATCCACCACCCCGGCTTTTTCCAGCTGATCGATGATATCGGAAACCTCTGTTCGCGGTGCGATGAACACCACCTTTTCCGATTTGAGGGGACCCGGTTCGGTCAGGCGACTCGATACGTAGGCCAGCATGCCGATGCCAATGATCGCCACAATCAGAAGAAATGACAGGATACCGCTGGCTGCAGAAAGCATCGGGCGCTTTTGACTGTTGGGTGTCAAAGGTGGTGGCGGCGGTGTTTCCGGATGAAGCGCTTCTGTCGGCGTCTGCAAATTCGGGCGCCGGCCGAAGAAACGCGCTGCCCCGCGTGGCTTCTGGCCACCCGCCTGCGCGCCGTCCTGAGACTGGTTGGTTTCCGGTGCCGCCATACCTTAACTTTAACCCAAACTTGCGCCAAATGCCGGCGTAGGAAGTTACCCGACGTCTACCCTAGTTCTCAATGTGGCGAAATTGGTTCGAACGCCAGCTTATCCATCATGGTTAATTCAGGGGGCTCATGCAACCCGTTGGAAGACAAGCGAAGCATTGGTGCCGCCAAAGCCAAAGGAATTTGAAAGAACGGCGTTGATTTCGCGCTTGCGAGGCGTGTGGGCCACCAGATCGATCGCTGTTTCTACCGACGGATTGTCCAGATTGAGGGTCGGTGGAGCAATCTGATCTCGCATCGCCAGGATCGAAAAAATCGCTTCGACTGCACCAGCCGCCCCCAGAAGGTGCCCGATGGCGGATTTGGTCGACGACATGGACAGTTTGCTGGCTGCATTTCCGACCAGTCGCGTCACAGCACCGAGTTCGATTTCGTCGCCGAGTGGCGTGGAGGTGCCATGGGCGTTGATATAATCGATATCTGATGCGGTCAGGCCCGCCCGCTTCAAAGCAGCTGTCATGCAGCGAAAAGCGCCGTCGCCATCCTCTGTGGGCGCCGTGATGTGATAGGCATCTCCGGAGAGACCGTAACCAACCAGTTCCGCGTAAATCCTCGCCCCGCGAGCCTTCGCGTGTTCGTATTCTTCAAGCACCACGCAGCCAGCGCCCTCACCCATTACGAACCCATCGCGAGCCTTGTCATAGGGCCGCGACGCCATCGTGGGGCGATCATTAAAACCTGTGGATAGCGCACGGCAGGCGGCAAAGCCCGCCATGCCCAGACGATTGATGGCTGATTCTGCGCCACCGGCGACCATCACATCCGCATCCCCAAGTCCAATCAGCCGGCCAGCATCGCCGATCGCGTGCGAGCCGGTCGAACAGGCGGTGACGACGGAATGGTTAGGCCCCTTGAGGCCATGCATGATGGAAACATAGCCCGACACCAGATTGATCAGTCGGCCTGGAATAAAGAAGGGCGATATCCGCCTCGGACCTTTTTCCTTAAGGGTAATTGAGGCCTCATAAATGCCGCCTACCCCACCAATGCCCGAACCTATCAAGACACCGGTTGACGTCTGATCCTCATAGGATTTCGGCGCCCAGCCCGCATCAGCCAGCGCCTGAGTGGCTGCCGCTATGCCAAACAGAATAAAATCGTCGACTTTACGCTGTTCCTTGGGCTCCATGTAATGATCGGGATTGAACGTGCCGTTCGAGCCGTCACCGCGCGGCACCTGGGCCGCAATCTGGCAGGAGATGTCGGAGATTTCGAAATGTTCGATCCTGCTGACGCCACTCTGGCTGGCGAGCATTCGCTTCCAGGTCTCTTCGACACCGTTGGCGAGCGGCGAAACAACTCCAAGGCCGGTTACGACTACCCTTCTCACGGGCCCCTCCAATTAAATCAGCCACAGAACCTGCACAGAAATTGCACAGAAATTGGTACGGAACATTCAGCGCAACTGATGCGCATTTTGCCCAGCTGGGCAAAAGTTGAAAGACTGACGGCCATCCCTTTAACAGCAAATGGTCCGGTATATGCCCTCAGCAAGTGTGACCGACACGCAACAAGGGCCGGTTGGGCCGGCCCTTGCGGAAGCCTAAGTGTCACATGACAACGGGAAAGGCGCAAGGTCCACAGCTCTGAAACCGCGGACATGCAAGCCAGCCAAACAATTCCGAAATCAGGCTGTTTTGGCCGATTCGAGGAACTTGACCGCGTCGCCCACGGTCGAAATTTTTTCAGCGGCATCGTCTGGAATTTCAACGCTGAATTCTTCCTCGAATGCCATCACCAGCTCGACAGTGTCGAGAGAATCAGCACCGAGATCGTCGATGAAATTGGCAGCCTCGGTCACCTTTTCGGCGTCAACGCCGAGATGGTCCACTACGATTTTCTTTACGCGCTCGGCGATGTCGCTCATCTCTATATTTCCCTGTTATTGCAGATCTTATTTTCCAACCCGGGCAGCCATGAGTATAGTTTCACCCTCATCCCACAGCCTATCGACGCGCGCCGATCCCGGAATGACGGGGCTCGTAGCATACTTCATTCTGCATTGCGAGAGGCCGTAAGCAAGACAAAAAGGGGAGTTAGCAGCCCCTGAAACGGCTCCCCGCAATATCAGATCATGGCCATTCCGCCGTTCACATGCAGTGTCTGGCCTGTCACGTAGCCAGCCTCCCGGCTCGCCAGGAAGACCAGCCCTGCGGCGATATCAGTTCCTTCTCCAAACCGGCCAGCGGGGATCCGTGCAAGCGAGGCTTCTTTCTGCTTGTCGTTCAAGGCGTCCGTCATCGGGCTCGTGATGAAGCCTGGAGCGATGCAGTTGACCGTGACGTTCCGGCTGGCGACTTCGCCGGCCAGAGATTTGGTCATGCCGATCATGCCTGCCTTGGAAGCGGAATAATTCACCTGACCGGGATTGCCGGTTACGCCGACAATGGAGGTGATCGAAATGATGCGTCCAAACCGGCGCTTCATCATGCCCTTAACGGCGGCGCGGGAGAGGCGGAATGCCGATGTCAGATTGACCGCCAGAACCTGATCCCAGTCTTCATCCTTCATGCGCATGAACAGGCCATCACGGGTGATGCCAGCGTTATTCACGAGTATATCAAGCTGCCCCATCGCGGCCTCGGCAGCGGGAACCAGCGCTTCCACTGAATCCTTGTCGGCGAGATTGCACGGAAAGATATGGACGCGATCCTTCAGTTCGTCCGCAAGCCCTGCGAGCGCTTCCGCGCGCGTCCCGGACACAGCAACCGTCGCGCCCTGCGCGTGCAGCGCGTGCGCCATCGCGCCGCCGAGGCCGCCGGTGGCGCCTGTTACGAGCGCGTTCAGCCCGGTGAGATCAAACATCGCTTTTCTCCTTCAGGCGCTGCGCGCCTTGAATGTTTCTATATCGGCAGGTGTCCCGATTGAAGTTCCGGTTGCGCCGTCGACAATTCTTTTTACGAGTCCGGACAAGACCTTACCCGACCCTATCTCATAAAATGATTCAACGCCTTCATGCGCCATGTAAGCCATGCATTCACGCCAGCGGACGGTGCCGGTGACCTGCTCCACAAGTTTATTGCGGATTTCAGCAGGGTCTGAGGTCATGGCGGCCAGCACATTGCCCACCAGTGGAACCTTCGGCGCCTTGATATCGACTGCGGCGAGCGCCAGAGCCATTGCTTCGGCGGCTGGCTTCATCAGCGCACAATGGAAAGGCGCGGACACCTGCAACATCATGGCGCGGCGCGCGCCCTTGACCTTGGCGATTTCGACCGCGCGCTCGACGGCCGCCTTGGCGCCCGACGCCACCACCTGACCGCCGCCATTATCATTGGCAATCTGGCAGACATCCCCCTGCGCAGCTTCGGCTGCAACAGCGACTCCTGTTTCATAGTCAAGCCCAAGCAAAGCGGCCATGGCACCCTGCCCCGGCGGAACGGCCTTCTGCATCGCGTCGCCGCGCAGGCGCAAGAGGCGTGCGGTATCGGCCAGGGTGAAACTGCCAGCGGCGGCGAGGGCTGAATATTCCCCGAGAGAATGACCCGCCACGAATTTGACGTCGCGGACGAGATCGAGCCCGGCCTCGGCTTCCAGCACGCGCATGACCGCCATCGAGACCGCCATGAGGGCGGGCTGGGCGTTGGCGGTCATTGTGAGTTCGGCTTCCGGCCCCTCGAACATCAAGGCAGACAATTTCTGTCCGAGGGCGGCGTCTACCGCTTCGAACACAGCGCGGGCGGAGGCAAAATTATCGGCCAGCGCCTTGCCCATGCCTGGCGCTTGCGAACCCTGTCCGGGAAAAATGAATGCAATCGACATCTCGGTGAGCCCCTTGGGAAAGCGGGGCTGGGTCGCATTGAGGGGGGAGAGAGTCAAGGGTTGGCTACAAAACTGAGCCGGCAGCCGGGAAGAGCCAACACTTTTTCCAAAAAAGAATTGCCCGGTGTCGATCGATCCGCGCCCCGTTCGTCTCCCATAAGTCCCGGCTTCAACATCACCTCAACTCGGGCCAATGTGGAGTGAAACAATGACTTTCCAGATTACCGGCATTTATGCGTCCGCTCTTGGCGTCCTCGCGATCATCCTGAGCTTTCATGTGATACTCCACCGCGCCAAAAGCGGTATATCCTTTCTGGATGGTGGCAACCCGCAAATGGCCGAACGCATCCGCCGCCACGGCAATTTTATGGAATACGTGCCTTTGGCGCTGATCCTTCTGGCAATTGCAGAGGCGGGCGGTGCGCCGAAACTCTGGCTTCATGCGGATGGCGCATTGCTGCTCGCCTCACGCCTGATCCATCCCTTCGGTATCTGGCACAATCAATCCAAAACCCCCGCTCGCTTGGCTGGCGCATCCGGCACAATGCTCGCAATTCTCATCGCCGTGGGCCTGATAGTCTGGAAACATCTGGCCTGAGTGGAAATTATTTTTCCATCGGCGTCGAAATGTGGTCAGCCCGTTCGTCATCACATTGCAAGCTGGTAAAGGCCCGGCTGAAGCTGAAACAAACAGCTACGTGAAACAGGAGAACACACATGAAATATCTCGCCTTGATCTACACTGCCGCCAATGCCGGACCCGCCTATGGCACACCGGAATTTGGTGAATTCATGAAAGGCTACGAAGCCGCGACGCAGCACTACAGGACCGACAAGGTCTTGATCGCGGGCGAAGGGCTGAAGCCAACGTCAACAGCCACCACAGTGCGCGTGCGCAACGGGAAAACTGAAACCATGGATGGTCCGTTCGCCGAGACCAAGGAGACGCTGGGCGGATTTTATCTTCTCGATTGTACCAACCTCGACGAAGCCATCAAGTATGCGGCCATGATCCCGTCAGCACAGTTTGGCTGTGTCGAAGTTCGGCCGGTCATGGAGTATTGAGCCGGCAGACTTTTCCCAAAAGGCGCATTGATGGAACCGTCCCCTCAAGCCAGCACGAAAACCATCAACTCCTTCGTGCGGCGAGAATGGGGGCGGCTTCTTTCCTCTCTGATCGGCAATCTGAGAGACTTCCAGCTTGCCGAGGACTGCCTGCAGGAGGCCCTGGAATCGGCGCTCATCCACTGGCAGCGGAGCGGGTTGCCCCGTTCGCCGGCCGGCTGGTTGCTGCAAACCGCTCGCCGCAAAGCCATCGACAGACTCCGCCGCAACAAAAATTTTGAGAGGAAGAGCGCGGAATACGCCGCTCTGATCGAGATGGAACAGGAAGCCCCCGAACCACCCGAAGACCATTCCATTCCAGATGAGCGTCTGCGCCTGATCTTCACGTGCTGCCATCCGGCGCTGGAGGAGAAGTCCCGCATAGCCCTTACACTGCCCACATTGGGCGGGCTTACCACCCGTGAAATCGCCCGCGCGTTTCTGGACAAGGAAGACGCGATGGCCCAACGGCTTGTACGCGCCAAACAGAAGATCGCAGCGGCTGGCATCCCCTGTATCGTGCCCGATGCCGAAGCTCTGCCTGAACGCCTCGCTTCGGTGCTGGGCGTGCTTTATCTGATTTTCAACGAGGGTTATGCGGCAACTTCCGGGGATAGCCTTATCCGGCGCTCACTCTGTGAGGAAGCCATCCGGCTTGCGCACATTCTGCACACTTTGCGGCCCGGAGAGCCCGAGATCATGGGCCTTCTGGCGCTGATGTTGCTGCATGATTCCCGCAGCTCGGCGCGCAGCGACACCGATGGCAACATGATCGCGCTGGAATATCAGGACCGCCGCCTCTAGCATGCAGACCAGATCGCCGAAGGCGTTGGGCTTGTCGAACAGGCGCTGGCGCTTGGGCAGGTGGGGCAGTTTCAGCTACAGGCCGCCATCAGTGCGGTCCACGCAGAAGCGCAATCGCTGGAAACGACGCGCTGGCCCGAGATTGTCGGGCTGTATGATCTGTTGCTGCAATTGCAGCCTAACCCGCTCATCAGCCTCAACCGGGCTGTTGCCGTCTCGTTCGCCCGCTCGGTAGAGGCTGCTATGATTGAACTGTCGTGCTTGAGAACGGAGCTAGAGGGGTATCAACCCTTTCACGCAGCGCTGGCAGATTGTCTGCGGCGCAGCGGACTCACGAGCGAGGCAAAGATGGAATATGACAGGGCTATCGAACTATCGGGCAATCCGCGCGAGCGCGCGTATCTGGCGCGGCGCGCGTCGCAGATGGGCCAGCCATGAGGTTGAAAAGAAGATAAGCGAATGAGCGGGCGCATGTCATACAAAAGCGCCTTCGCGCTTGCCAAGATATCACATGCCATATTTGAATCTTGCAGCCGGGTGGCCAAGTTCAATACGGTCTCCCGCGCCAAAAAGCTTTTGCCGGAAAGCGCCCTCCCGGTAGGCGCTCTTGTAAACACCCCTGTTTTGCAGCTCCGGCACGATCAGGTCTGCGAAGTCGATGAGGTGCTGCGGTTCGCCTGAGCGTTGCAGGTTGAAGCCGTGGATATCGGCCTCTTCCATCCATGATTCCATTTCGTCGGCGACCTCGGTTGGGGAACCCACGATGAAACATTCGCGACCGGCCTGCGGGCCAAAGCTGGTGATATCGCGGAGCCGTTCCAGCGACCGGCTCTCTTCGAGAAGATATTCGACAACCGTGTTGATGCCCTGACTTGCCCGGCGCTCACCCGCAGCCTTCTCCAGCTCCTTTGACAGGTCAATCCCGGACAAGCCCGAAAACAATGCCAGCATGCCCTCGGCGTTCACATGCCGCGCAAGGATCTGGCGCTTGTCCTGCGCCTCGGCGTGAGTTGGCGCGGTTATGACTGTCGCCATCATGATGAACTTGATGCGAGCGGGATCACGGCCTGACGCGCGCGCGCGTTCCTTGATTTCCTGCACGCGCGCGGCGGTCTGGTGTTTGGGCAAGCCGGAAAGAAAGATACATTCAGCATGTTCGGCTGCGAAGATCCGTCCGCGTTGCGAACCGCCGGCCTGATAAAGCACGGGGGTGCGTTGAGGCGAAGGTTCGCTCATATGGACGCCCTGCATTTTGAAATGCTTGCCCTCGTGGGTGATAGTGTGAACCTTGTCGCCTCTTGCATAGATCCGGTTCGCGCTGTCACGGACCACTGCGCCGTCTTCCCAGCTGCCCTCCCATAATTTGTAGACGACCTCCATGAACTCGTCGGCGCAATCGTATCGTTCGTCGTGTTCGCGCATCTGCGCCATGCCCATGGCGCGCGCTGCGCTGTTCTGGAATCCGGTGACGATGTTCCAGCCAATACGACCTTTTGTGAGGTGGTCCAGCGTCGAAAATCTGCGAGCCAATGTGTAGGGTTGCTCAAACGTGAGGTTGGCGGTGACACCGAAACACAGATGCCGTGTAACCAGCGCCATTGCAGGAACAAGCATCAGCGGATCGTTCATCGGGAACATGGCAGCGCGCTCGATGGCGGCGCGAGCCGTTCCCTCATAAACGTCATAAACGCCGCTGGTGTCAGCAAAGAACAGCGAGTCCAAAAGACCGCGTTCTGCTATGGTCGCCACCTCGGTCCAATAGTCGAGCGACGTATAATTGGGAGCACCGCTGCCGGGCAGGCTCCACAAGCCGATCCAGTTCTGACCCGGTGAATTTGCGAAAAACGCGTTGACCGATATTTCCTTCTTCGTCGGTTTCATGAATCCCCCAACTCACTTCGCCTCGGCGCTGCCAAGCAGTTTGCGCAGATAGTCCAGCGCCTCGGGCGGCGCCTTGGCCATGCCCGCCACGAGCTTGCTGGCAGTTTCGCCATCGACCGGGCTCAGCTCGACGCTCATTTTCGCCGCCTCTTCCTGCATTGCCTTGCTTGTCGCCGCATCCATGAAAGCTTTTCGCAGAGCGGCCAGCCTGGCTGCGGGCACGCCGGGGGGCACGATATAGGGGCGTGCCAGTTGATAGGTCAGCTCCATCGCTTCGATGACGGATTTGGCTTCTGGTCCGGCTGCTTCGGCCAATTCACGCGCGGTTGGAATATCGGGGTAGGCGGAAAGGCGCGTGGTGCGGCCCACTTGCAAGACCGGCCGGACGAATGAATCCGGCTTCAACCAATCAGGCCGGGTGGAAGCGATCGCGCTCAGTCCAGCGATGCGCCCCTGTACTTCATTGCGCTCCAGCGCCAGGGAGATGGTGTTGCCGTCAGGATAACCAGTCACAAGGCGCAGGCGCAGCTTCAGGACATCTCGCAAGATGATGATGGTCGTGTCGTCAGTGGATCCAATCGCCGAACCGCCGACTGTCGCTTCCGGACCGCCCGGACGCAGCAGACCCGGGGTGTTTTTGACCGGGGCGTCCTTGCGCAGCCACAGGATGAAGGCATCATTGGAATAGCTCGACAACGTGCCCAAAAAGCTCAGTTCGGGTGCAGTGAACTTCACCGCAGGATTGCCGCCAAGTACCGCTGTCAACGAAACCTGCCGGTCGAGCGCTCCCATAACTGTGCCATCGCGCGCCGCAACCTGCTGAATATGATTGGCCGCTCGCAACGAGCCCGCGCCAGGCATATTCTGAACAATGACCACGGGATTGCCGGGGATGAAATTGCCCATGTGACGGGCCAGCATGCGCCCGTTGAGATCATACCCCCCGCCCGCGCCATAACCGATGATAAGCTGGACCTGTTTGCCCTTGTAGAAATCGGCGACTTCATCCGCCCTCGCAGTGGGCGCGGCCAAGGCCAGGCTTGTGGCGAGACTGATAGCGGTGAGTTTGCGCATATTGGCCTCCCATGGTGATTTTGCGGGTATCATCGGGGGGATGGAGGCGGCCGTCAAATGCGGCATGGACGCGCTCTCGAATCATCGAATATGCATAAGCTAAGATGGTGGGCGCAGCGGCATGCTGTCGCCCACCTTTTAAGCTGATTGCCTTTAGGCAGAACTGACACTTGATTTTTGACGCACATACTGGGGGGCCCAACCAAATGGCCCTGTTATTGTCTGCAAAGATGCAAACTCGCGCTTCCCCAAGCGAACCGATTGCCCCCTGCCCCCAATCTGCTAACCTCACTGAAAAATGGTTGGAGGAACGGAACGTTGTCCCTGAAGTTGAAAACTCATAAAATCGAGGCCGCGACCCAACGGGTGCGCATGGTGGAACTGGTTTCAGCCGAGGGCGGGGCCCTGCCCGCATTTACTGCGGGCGCGCATATCGATCTGGAGCTCGGCCATGGCGAGGTACGCTCCTATTCATTGCTGAATAACCCAGGGGAAAGCCATCGCTACGTGATTGGCGTATTGCGCGAAGAGCCGGGCAAGGGTGGATCGGCGTGGGTCCACGATCAGCTCAAACAAGGCGATATCCTGGAGTCTTCGGAGCCTGTCAATCAGTTTCCCATCAATGAGGCGGGCGGGCGACATATCCTGATTGCCGGGGGCATTGGCGTAACGCCGCTGATCGCGATGGCGCACCGGTTGAATACAATGGGCGCGGAATATCAGTTCCATTATTCCGCCCGCACCACTGATGAAGCCGCCTTTATAGGGGACATAACAACGCTGGCTGGCGACAAGCTAAAACTGCATCTGGACGGCGGCGATCCAGCCAAGGGTCTCGACGTGAAAGCGCTTCTCGGCAACCGGCCTTCCGCCGCGCACGTCTACGTATGCGGGCCTGCAGGCCTCATCCGCACGGTGCGAGAGACAACAAAAGATTGGCCCAAAGGCACTGTCCATTACGAGCTATTCCACGGCGATGAAGCCGCCGTTGCGCCACGCAGCACTGATACCGCTTTCGACGTAGTGCTCAACAAGACTGGTCGCACTATCCATATTCCTGCAGACAAGAAAATCCTCGATATCCTGAAAGACGAGGGTTTCAAGATCAAGGTTCTCTGCACCGAAGGCGTATGCGGGACCTGCAAGGTCAAGCTGATCTCCGGCAAGGCGGATCATCGCGACGATGTGCTGACCAAGCGCGAACAGGAAAAATTCATTCAGGTCTGCGTTTCACGCGCCATGCCCGGCGAAACGCTTGTGTTGGATCTCTAACAGCGTAAAGTCACGTCAACAGGGAGAAATGCCATGAATGTCATGACCAAGCCGGAAGCCGGAACTGCCTCCATTATCAAGCCAACATCGCTGATCGGCGGCACGTTTGTGTCGACCGATATCAAGCGTACACGGCGGCTCTGCGAGAACGTGCTCAACCTCGAATGCGTCGAACCTGCCAAGGGCAAGCTGCTGGTTCGCGAGAAGGGCCACAGGCCCGGCGAAAAACTGCATGGACAGAGCTATTGGGTGCTCGAAGTTGAAGAAGTTCCCGAAGTGCTTGTTGAACAGGAAATGCTCAACCATTGGGGCGTTGCCGTACCGAGCCAGGCGGCTGTGGATGAAGCCTTTGAGAAGGTATCAGCCGGACAGGATGAATACGATCTGGGCCGCGTGCAAAAACCACGTTTCCGGCATGGCTCCTACGCTTTCTATTTCGTCGATGCGGACACCAACTGGTGGGAAGTCGAATATCGCACGCCTGAACTCGTTTACACCGCCATCCGCGAACGCGGCGATCAGGCCTGAACGGCACAAGGGAGATATCTGCATGACTGCGCTCGTCAACACTGAACAACTTTCGCATGGCACAATTGAATGCAATGATATCGCGGCAACACGGCACTTTCTGAGCAACTTTCTCGGCATTGACGTGGTGCGTCCCCTTCCCGAAGCGCAATACATGTGGAAGGGCGGGCCGTGGTCTGTCGTCTGCGTCTGCGTGGAAGGCGAACAAAAAGATCAAGGTCCGCAAAACCGCTTCCGCCTCGCAGTGGCAAGCGACAGTGAAGTTGAAGCGGCGCATGCAGCAGCTAAGCAACATGCCGCAGAATTCGGCATCAAGATGGTGCAGGACATTTCGTCGAATGATGGCGTTCGGGCATTCCTGCTGCAGGACATGAATTTCGTATGGTGGGAAATCGCGCATCTTACGCAGGCCCACTATGATCAAGTTTTTGCGGCCGGCGACAAGCACTGAGACTTTTCATTCTGAGGGAGAACAGCATGCTGATCACACGCCGTAACGCGCTGCTGGGCGCCGCCGCATTGCCGTTTCTTGGCACATCACAACAGGCTTTTGCACAAAATGCGAAAATTTCAGTTGGTCATGTGACGGCGTCTGACTTCGCGCCCATTGTTGTCGGCCCACAAAAAGGCCTGTTTGCAAAACACGGTGTTGATGTGACGCCGGTGAAACTGCCGATCATTGTGCATACGCCGCCGGGTCTGGTGTCCAATTCAATCCAGATCGGCGCAGCGACGATCCCTGTTCTGCTCGCTGCCGTCGACGGTGGACTCGATCTGGTTCTGGTCAGCGGCGGATCGCGCCACGTCAGAGCGCAATCCAAAATCGGGCTCGCCGTACGCAGTGATTTTAACTATTCGGGTCCCGGCGATCTCAAGGGCAAGAAAATCGCCGTTGCCGGTCTCAACAGCACGATGGACATTTTCGTACGCAAATGGATGAAGGATCGCGGGGTTGATCTGCGCGATGTCAAAATGATCGAGGCGCAGTTTCCCGCCATGCCGGACATGCTCAAAGGGGGCATCGTCGACGCGGCCGTTGTAACCGATCCCATACGCACCCGGATCGTCGAAAGCGGTCAGGGAAAGATCGTGTCGGACTTTTTTGCCGAAATGTATGCTGACGTCTTGATGATCAGCTACATCGCCACACGGCAATGGGCCGATGCAAACCGCAAAACCATCGAAGGTTTTCGTGCAGGACTTGAGGAAACCGATAAATGGATGAGC
>CAMDKB010000042.1 GCA_945901195.1 Rhizobium sp. Q54 | reverse complement strand
TGCGCAAGACCGTTGTCTATTCCGACAATTTCAAGACCTCGCGTATCGGTCAGTGGACGCACTGAAGCGATAGCAGGAAAAGTGAATTCCGGTTTCCCTGGCAATCCGCTTGAATGCCAGGAGCAGGTTGAGAGTCAGGCCCCGTAGCTCAGTGGATTAGAGCAACCGCCTTCTAAGCGGTAGGTCGTTGGTTCGAGTCCAACCGGGGTCGCCATCACTACGAATATCCGCCCTCAGCCAAACGCCTCGCGCACAAGTCTTGCGATTTCTTCATGCGTTGGCTCAAACGGGCTGGTCAGATTGAACCGGTTTTTCCAGGTCGCCTCGACGGCTTCTTCAAAATCATAATTGCCATAGCCATGGGCCGATAAAGTCTTGGGAAGGCCGAGTCTGCCGTTGAGTGCGGCGATGGCGTCTGACACGCGCGCTCCCGGCTCAAGGCCCAGCGCCTGCGCAATGGCTTTCATCTTGTCCGGCGCGCGGGTTTCGGCAAGGCGCATGGCGCCCGGCAGGGCGATCGCGACCAATGTGCCGTGGTGAAAGCCGCGGTCGCCAAAAACGCCGGCGAAGGCATGCACCGGGCCAAGGCCCTTGTGGATGGATATGCCGCCTGCAGAGGAGGCCATCAACATTGCCGCGCGGGCCGCCTTGTCGCTGCCGTCCTTTGTCGCGCGCTCGACATTACCAAAAGCGCGCTTCATGCCGTCCAGCGCCATCGCGTCGACGAACGGGTTGTCGGTCTTCGACAAATACCCTTCCAGACAATGAGACAACGCATCAATGCCCGTGGCTGCCGTGAGGCGCGGCGGCAAGGTTATCGTCAGCTCAGGATCGCAGATCGCCAGACGCGGCAGAGAGAAAACACTCGCCGCGCTCATCGCGCGCGAATGGGCATCGGGATGAATGCCGCTACCGAACGAAACTTCGCTGCCCGAACCTGCCGTCGTCGGGATGGTGACGATGGGCGCCAGTGTGAAATTGATGAGGTCGGGGCGATTGAGAAAACCCTCCAGCGGCTTGCCCGAAGTGACGATCACCGCAGCCGCTTTCACCGTGTCGATGACTGAACCACCGCCGAGCGCGATCAGGCCATCGCATTTCTGATCAAGATAAATGCGCGCGGTTGTTTCACAGCCTGCAGTCGTGGGGTTCTCCGGCACATCCGTATGCACAACGAAATCCACGTCCCGATTGGCCTTGCGCACATGATCAACCGCGCCGGCCGCCATCAACCCCTTATCGGAAGCCAGCAGCGGGCGCTTCACGCCGAGCAATTTAAGTTCATCCTTCAGTTGCGATACCGCGCCAAAGCTGAAGATGATTTTGGGAAGCTGAAATTGCATATCAGGGCCTCAATAAGATTTTGGCATGCCAAGCACGCCATGGGCGATATAAGCGAGAATGAGATTGGTGGAGATCGGCGCGACGCGCTGCATGCGCGCATTGCGCCATTTGCGCTCGACATCATATTCGCGCGCAACGCCAAAACCGCCATGAGTCTGCAGGCACGCCTCCGCCGCATTCCACGCCGCTTCAGATGAAAGCAGGCGCGTGAGATTGGCTTCTTCGCCGCAATTCTGACCAGCCTGATAAAGCGAGGCCGCCGTGCGCGCCATGAGATCGGCGGAGCGCCATTCTGAATAAGCGCGCGCGATGGGAAATTGGATGCCCTGGTTCTGGCCGATAGGCCGCCCGAATACGATGCGCTCCTTGGAATAATTCACGGCCTTCTCGATGAAGAACCTGGCATCACCAAGGGATTCATGCGCCACCAGAATACGCTCTGAATTCATCCCGTCGAGAATATTGCGGAACCCCTTGCCTTCCTCGCCGATGAGGTTTTCCACGGGCACGCGCATGTCCTCGAAGAACAGCTCATTGGTCTGGTGGTTGAGCATCGTCTCGATCGGCCGGATGGTAAGCCCATTGCCAACCGCTTCACGAATATCGACCAGCAGCACTGACAATCCGTCTGTGCGGCGATTGACCTGATCGACGGGTGTGGTGCGCACCAGCAGCGACATCAGATCGGAATGTTTCGCCCGCGATGTCCAGACTTTCTGGCCGTTGACGACGTAATGATCGCCATCACGTACAGCGCGGGTCTTCAGGTTCAGCGTGTCTGAGCCGGTCGTCGGTTCGGTCACACCAAACGACTGAAAGCGCAGTTTGCCGGCGGCAATATCGGGCAGATATTTGTCCTTTTGCGCAGCCGAACCATGACGCACCAGCATGCCCATCATATACATCTGTGCGTGGCAGGACGTGCCCTCGCAGCCCATCGCATGAATTTCTTCCAGAATGACGCCGCCTGCGCGCAGCGGCAGGCCCGAACCGCCGTAGCTTTCCGGAATCAACGCGGACAGAAAACCTGCATCTGTCAGCGCCTGCACAAACTCCTTGGCGTAATCGCCAGTGTCTTCAAGGCCGCGCCAATAGGCGCCTGGAAAGTTCTTGCAGATGGCGCGCACAGCGTCGCGAATTTCGGGAAAATCAGTTCCGACGGGAACCATGGTCAGGCCATCACCAGAAATATGTTCGTCCATGTTTCTCACCCGCGTCAGTTTTTGTTTTTCGGTTTCAGAATTTCGGCTGTGTCCGCGCCAAGGGCAGGCGGCGCATTGCGAAGGGGCGGCCGCTCGCCATTAAATGAAATGGGCAATCCCAGCATTTTCATATCGGTTCCCGGAGCCGTCTGCATCATGCCCAGCGCCAGGGTCTGCGGGTGAGCCACCACTTGATCGATCGTCTGAAGCGGTGCGCCCGGCACACCAGCCTTTTCCAGCACGTCCACCCAATGGGTGACACTTTGCGTCTCGATCACCGCCTGCAAGGTGGCGTTGACCAGCACACGGTTTTCCACGCGCCGCGGATTGGTGGCAAAGCGCTCGTCTTCAAGCCATTCGGAATGGCCGACAGCCTCAGCAAGGCGGCGAAAGAGATTGTCGTTCCCTGCAGCAATCAGGATATAGCCATCCGTCGCTTCAAACACCTTGTAGGGTGTCAGCCCCGCAGTCTCCGACCCTCGCCGTCCCGGTGGTTTTCCCGTCGCCTGATAGGACGTATTGGCCGCATAAACCCAGCCCAGGGCCGTTTCGAACAAGGACGTGTCGACCGTGCTGCCCTCACCGGTCATGGCGCGTCTGTGCAAGGCCGAGAGTATCCCGATCACCGACCACATGCCTGCGCCCTGATCGATGATGGAAACACCCACGCGTACGGGCGCTTCGCCTTCATTGCCAGTCACGCTCATGATGCCGCCGAAGGCCTGCATCAGCGGATCATAACCGGGGCGTTTGGCGAGCGGCCCCTTGGTTCCAAACGCGCCGAGATTGCAATAGATCAGATGCGGACTTTCCTCGCGCAATTCCGCGCCCACGCCATATTGCGACACAAGCCCGGCGCGCATGTTCTGCACGACGACATCGGCCTTTTCGATGATGAAGGCGCGCAACGCGGCCAGTTGCTCTGAATCTTTAAGATCGACAGCGGCAGATTCCTTGTTGCGATTCACCGATTGAAAGATCGTCGCCGCGCCGTGCCAGAAGGGCGGACCCCAATTGCGGGCGTCATCGCCCTTGCCGGGGTTTTCGATCTTGATCACGCGCGCGCCAAGATCCGCCAGGATTTGCCCTGCGAAAGGCGCGGCCACGGAATGGCCGAGTTCCACAACGACGATGCCTTCAAGCGGACGATTGGCAGGCGGGTTCTGCTGTTCCTGTTGCTGGTTCATTGGATTTCAACTCACTCCGCAGCCGCTTGCGCTACCGATGCAAGTGGCAGCTCCGCTATGTTTTTCAGCTGCTCCAGCGATTGCATTGTATAGAACAGATTGCGCGCCGCAGCCTCGTTCATGGCACCGGACGTGCAGTCAAGAAACTTCAGCCACAACGTTTCCCGGTCCAGCGAGATGGCCTGATCTCTGGGCGAAGCGAGTTTCAACGTGCGGCTCGCGCCATTCCGCATCGTAAACACAAGTTCGTCATCTGGTTCCTGATTGAACGAGGCCATGTCGCGCGCCGGATCGAGATCGCGTTTCACCTTGCCCATGAGTTCGCGAACATCTTCGCGATTGACGAAATTGTCGTTGAGTTCGGCCAATGTGGCGCGCCGGGCGATGATCGCCATGGCGACAGCAAATTCCGCACTGAATTTGGCGTCGAGGCTGTTCTTGGGGTCTGTATGAACCAAAGGCACAACGCGCGAGGGTCCGGTGCGGAAGGAGACATTGGCAATGTCGTCGGCTTTCAGGTCCTCATCGGCAGCGTAGCGCGTGAGCGTTCCAAGAATGCGATGCGTGCCGTAACACATGGGGTAAAGTTTCACGCTGACGCCATGCTCGACAATATGCCAAACCCTGCCGAAATGCGCGGGACGCTCGACGTCCACTTTGCCGCGCGGCGAGACTGCGTAAAGAAACCCCTTGCTGTGATCGAATATGTCAGGCGTCGCTGTCATGCCCGATTGCGCATAGCGCGCGGACATGAGTCCCGCCGCCGACGCACGGCCCGCGTGAAAGGGCTTTGTCATCGTGCCGAAATTCGCAACGAGCCCCGCCGCCTGCGAGGCCGCAATCGAGACCGCGCGCACGCAGCCATCGACATCAAGCTTCATCAGTTTGGCGACACCCGCTGCGGCCGCAATCGTGCCGAATGCGCCAGTGGGATGCCAGCCCTTGAGATGTTGCGGGTCTTCATCGCGCGAGGCAAGTTCGCTCCACACCTCATAGGCGGTGACAAACGCGGTAATGAGATCGCGGCCAGATGCCCCCATGCTCTCGGCCTGCGCAAAGATGGCAGGAGCAATCGCCACACTGGGGTGTGCAGGATGAAAGGCAATACCAACGTCGTCGTAATCATGCGCGTGGCCCGATGTGCCGTTGATCAAAGCCGCAGCGCGGCCATCCGCCCGGACCGGAGAAAACAGCACGCTGGCTTCGCCTGTGGCGCCAAGCGTTTCGAACGACGAGATCAGCCGAGTGACAGGTTCTGCACGGCCCAGAATTGTTACGGCCGCATAATCGCTGAGCGCATTCTTGACCGCGCCGATGGCTGCAGGCGGAATGGATTCATACCTCATATCCGCGATGAATTGCCCGATGGCGCGCGTCAACTGGCCCATGTTTCCTCCAATGTCGTTTTCTTATTCGAGGCGCAGCTTACGCCCTGTTGGCTTTCGCTTCACGCAATTTCTGCAGCGTCCCGCCCTTCATCACACAACCGGGCAGGGGGTGGCCGACAATATCTTCGGCCAGCTTTGCACATTCGATGAGCTTGTCGAGATCGACGCCGGTTTCGATGCCCATTTCCTGGCACATAAAGACAAGATCTTCCGTGCAGACATTGCCTGCAGCGCCTGCATTTCCTGCAAACGGGCAGCCGCCAAGGCCGGCAACCGCAGCGTCGAATTTGCTGATGCCCATCTCAAGGCCGGCATAGGCATTGGCAAGGCCCAGCGCGCGCGTATCGTGCAGATGCAGGGAAAGTTCGAGATCGGGATATTTTTCCCTGACTGCGCCAACCGTGCGCTTGATCGTCATGGGCGTTGCCCAGCCCATGGTGTCGGCGAGAGAAATATACTCAAGTTCGATGCCGTGTTCACCCGCAATATCAAGTTCAACGCCAACCAGCTCCACGACCTTGCTGGCAGGAATATCGCCTTCGTAATTGCAGCCGAAGGCCGCCATCATGCCGCCGCGCCTGACCGGAATTCCCAGATCGACATAGCGTTGGACCATCTCGCGCTGCGAGGCGATCTGCTCGGCGATGGAGCGGTTCTGGTTGCGCTTGAGAAACGTATCCGACACACCTGTTGTAATCGTGCCGCGAATATCGAGTCTTCCTGTTGCCCGTGCGCGATTAAAGCCTTGATCGTTGAGCCAAAGGCCCGTATAGGCGACACCTACGCGCGGCGTAATGCCCTTCACGACCTCTTCAGCATCGGCCATCCCCGGCACACGCTTGGGGTTCACGAACGATACGATCTGGATCGTGTCCAGCCCCGTGTCCGAGAGCGCATCAATCAGTTCGATTTTCCGGTGCGTGGCGATGGGACCTTTTTCGATCTGAAACCCTTCGCGCGGGCCTTCTTCGACGAGGTGAATGCGTTTGGGCAGGTCGGTCATGGTGGCGGCTCTTTCCGGCGGCTGAAGGCGAAAGGGGACACGCCCCCAAATCGGAAGCCGTAATCTTGCCTTTCGCGGCGCTTCTTGCAAGGAGTCTAGCGCCGAAGAGTCTAGCGCCGGACAGCAATAGCCCGTAAGGCACCCACGGCAATCGGGCAGGAAAGAGATCGCGATGAACCCTTTTGTCTATAACGCAGCCCAGGGCCGCGTCGTGTTCGGCCATGGCACGATTGAACAGACCGGTGCGGAAATGGAGCGCTTAGGGCTCAACCGCGCTCTGGTTCTGACAACACCGCAGCAGGCCGCAGACGGCAAACGCCTTGCCGATATGCTCGGCGTGAAGGCGGCGGGTACTTATGCGACGGCCACCATGCATACGCCGCTGGAAATTACTGAAGAGGCGATGCAGCTCGCGCAATCCTTGAAAATAGACTGTACGATCGCGCTGGGTGGCGGGTCTACCACCGGGCTTGGCAAGGCCATTGCCTATCGCACGGATCTGCCACAGATCGTGATACCCACAACCTATGCCGGCTCGGAAATGACCGATATCCTGGGGGAAACCAAGCAGGGCCTGAAGACGACAGTACGCGATCCCAGGATTTTGCCCGAAGTGGTCATTTACGATGTCGATCTGACGCTCGGACTTCCCGTGAGTCTGAGCGCCACCAGCGGCATGAACGCCATCGCCCATGCGGTGGAAGCAGTTTATGCGAAGGACAAGAATCCCGTAATTTCGCTCATGTCAGTGGAAGGCATTCGCGCTCTGGCAAAGGCTCTGCCCGTGATTGTGAAGTCGCCACAGGACAAGGAAGCGCGAAGCGATGCGCTTTATGGCGCGTGGCTTTGCGGCGTGGCGCTCGGCGCGATCAGCATGTCGCTGCATCACAAGCTTTGCCACGTTTTCGGCGGCAGTTTCGATCTGCCCCATGCCGAAACCCACACTGTGATTCTGCCGCATGCAACGGCCTTCAATGAAGGCGCCGTGCCTGATCTGCTCGCACCGGTAGCGCAAGCCTTGGGAGCCAAGAAGGCCGGGCAGGGGCTGTTCGATCTGGCCAAATCATTAGGTGCGCCCACGCGGCTTGCCGATATCGGGATGAAAGCAGATGGTCTCGACAAGGCGGCTGAAATCGCAACCCAAGCGCCCTACTGGAATCCACGCCCCTTCACCCGCGAAGATATCCGCAATGTGATGCAGAGTGCATTCGACGGCTCACGGCCGCAGTAAAGAAAACCCAAAATGACCAAACCCAAAAACGTTCTCTGGATCATGGCAGACCAGCTTCGCTGGGATTACCTGTCTTGTTATGGCCACAAGACCCTGCAGACGCCCCATCTTGATGCGCTTGCAAAGCGCGGGGTTCGTTTCAATCGCACCTATGTGCAATCGCCCGTATGTGGGGCTTCGCGCATGTCATATTATACCGGGCGGTATTGCCGCTCCCATGGTTCTACATGGAACGGTTTTCCCCTGCGCGTAGGCGAGCCGACATTGGGCGATCATTTGCGCCCGCTTGGTGTGCGCGCCGCCATCGTGGGCAAGACACATATGATCCCCGATGTCGAAGGCATGGCGCGGCTTGGCATCGACATCAACTCGACAATTGGCCTGCATATCAGCGAATGCGGCTTTGAACCCTATGAGCGGGACGACGGACTTCATCCCATCGGCTTTGACCCCGATCCTGATTACGACACCTATCTGCGCAAGAACGGTTTTGACGCCGACAACCCTTGGGAGGATTGGGCCAATTCCGGCTTTGACGACAAGGGCGAATTGAAAAATGGCTGGCTGTTGAAATACAGCAAGCTGGCTGCCCGCGTGCCGGACGAGCATTCCGAAACGCCCTACATGACAACCCGTGCGATGGACTTCATCAATGACGCCGGTGACAAGCCGTGGCTCTGTCATTTGTCTTTCATCAAGCCGCACTGGCCCTATATCGTACCGGCCCCATACAACGATATGTACGGCGTGCAGGACATGCAATCTGCTATCCGCTCGCAAGCTGAGCTACAGACCAATCATCCGGTTTTCGGCTCTTATATCCGCTCACGCATCTGCCAGTCCTTCGCCCGCAATGAAGCGCGCGAGCACGTTATCCCCGCCTATATGGGCCTGGTGAAGCAGATCGATGACCAAATGGGCAGGCTTTTCGCATTCATGGAACAGCGCGGCCTGTTCGAGAACACGATGATCGTCTTCACCAGCGATCATGGCGACTACCTTGGCGATCACTGGATGGGTGAAAAGGACTTGTTCCACGATCCTTCCGTGCGTGTACCGCTCATTGTCTACGATCCGCGTCCGGAGGCAGATGCTACGCGCGGGCAAGTCAGCGAGGAACTGGTTGAGGGCATCGATCTTGCGCCGACATTTCTGGAATTTTTTGGCGGCGCCCCGAAACCGAACGTGTTGGAAGGCCGCTCACTCCTGCCGCTACTGAACGGCGCAGCCACAAAATGGCGCGACGTCGCGATTTCAGAGTTTGACTATTCCACCCGCGAGGCGCGCCTGGATCTGGGCCTCGACGAGAAGGATGCGCGGCTCGTCATGGCCTGCGAGAAGCGTTTCAAATACTGGCATTGCGAAGGCTACCGGCCCATGCTTTTCGATCTCGAAAGGGACCCGGAGGAGCTGAACGATCTTGGCGAGCATCCTGACTATGCCGATGTCAGGCACCGCTTGCGCGAAGCCATCTTCGAATGGGCGCGCCGCCATCATAATCGCTTCACACTGACATCCCAACGTATCGACCAGATGGCGGGCAAAGAGCCACCCGGTATCCTCATCGGATTCTGGGACGAGGCGGAATATGACGCCCACTTTGGTGGGCCATTTAGCAAACGTCCGTTGCCCGAACCGCCGTACAAGAAGTCCTGATGACCGCGCTGGACAATCGGATACGCCAGCTTATGCTGCAATGAATAGCTGATAACAGGAGAGGAAACATGATCATCGATTGTCACGGGCACGTTAGCCCGCCCGCCCAGTTGTGGACTTATAAGGCCGGTCTTGTGTCACACCGTGGCGCGCATGGCCGCGGCGGAGTTCATGTTTCGGACGCTGAAATCCGCGATGCCGTCGAAAACAAGCGCTTCGAGGGCGGCGACAAGAGCCACATGGCGTTTCTGGATGAAGTAGGCACGGACATGCAGTGCATCTCGCCGCGGCCGTTCCAGATGATGACTTCCGAAAAGCCGTCCAAACTGGTGCAATGGTTTACCGAAGAGACCAACAATATTATTTCCAGGCAGATCAAGCTTTATCCCAATCGTTTCATTGGTGTCGCCGGCCTGCCGCAGGCTTGCGGCGAACCGCTTGACATGGCGGTTAAAGAGCTCGACCGTGCCGTGAACGAATTGGGCCTGAAGGGCTGCCTCGTCAATCCAGATCCCTATGAAAACAACGGCCAGAAGGCCCCGCCCATGGGCGACCGCTACTGGTATCCGCTTTACGAAAAGCTTTGCGAACTCGACGTTCCCGGCCACATTCACGCCACCGGGTCGCATAATCCCGAGCGCGAGCCCTACACCCTTCATTTCATCAATGAGGAAACGACTGCGGTTTATGGTCTCGTCAATTCCAACGTCTTCAGGGATTTCCCCAAGCTGAAAATGATCATCAGCCATGGTGGCGGCGCCATACCCTACCAGATCGGCCGATTTGAATCGGCTTCAGCGCGGAATGCACCCGCCGTGCCGCTGTTCTCGGAACGGCTGAAAAATCTGTACTTCGATACTGTGCTCTATTCCCAAGGAGCGCTGGAACTGCTTATCAAAACAGTCGGGGCAGACCGTTGCCTCTTTGGCGCTGAATGTCCTGGTGTCGGCGCTGCGCGCAATCCGGCGACGGGAAAAACCTATGATGATATTGCCCCGCTGATCAAGAAATTCGAATGGCTGCCAGACGCAGACAAACACGCCATTCTCGAAGGCAATGCCCGCAAGGTGTTCAAGCTGTAAGAGGAAACTGAATCTTCCAGCCAGCGCGTCTTGACAGTTTCGCGCTGGCTGCGAAGATGTTGCCAGCCGGGTATCCGGCGGGACAGTCACAAAAATTGTCCTATCCGGGAGGTTCACTATGAGAAAAATGCGTGCGACGCTTGCTGCATTGGCTATCTCGTTTTCCACCAGCTATGCCTCTGCCGATGTCATCAAGATCGGCCTGATTGCCAATTTTTCGGGGCCTTTTGCGGTGTGGGGCCAACAGTTCCGGCAATCGATGGAAGCCTTTCAGAAGGTGAACGGCAAGTCTGTGGACGGCCATGAAATTCAATTCGTCTTTCGCGACAATGGCGGCGCTGATCCTGCCAAGGCTCGCCAGTTGGCCGAAGAGTTGATCCTGCGGGAAAAGATCAGTTTCCTGACGGGCTTTGATCTCACACCGAGCGCGCTTGCAGTTGCGGAACTTATCACCGAAGCGAAAATGCCGACCGTGATTTTCAACGCGGCGACTTCGATCATTACGCGCAAATCGCCATACTTCGTGCGCACCAGCCAGACGGTTCAGCAATACATTGAGCCGTTGCCGGAATGGGCCGTCAAGGAGGCAGGCATCAAGACGTCCTATACGCTCGTCAGCGATTACGCCCCTGGGCATGATGCCGAAGAGATATTTATTAAGAAGTTCGAGCAGGCCGGCGGAAAGATGCTGGGCAAGGATCGTATTCCACTGAACGTCACAGATTTCGCCCCGTATATAGAACGCGCGGCAGCGACAGGCGCCGAATCCATCTACATCTTCATTCCCGCTGGTGCGCCGTCCATCTCGCTGGTTCGCGAATTCGCCAAGCGCGGTCTGAAGGCCAAGGGCGTCAAACTGCTTGCGGGAGGTGAAACTCAGGAAGTCTACCTGCCGTCCATCGGCGATGACGTCATCGGCACCATCTCTTCGCTGCATTACACAGAAACCAACACCAATCCGCAAAACATCGCCTTGCGTAAAACGCTGGTCGAAATGTTCGGCCCCGGCGCGACGCCTGATATCGGCACAGTCGGCGCCTGGGACGGCATGCGTCTGATCTACGACGGCATCAAGCAATTCGGCCCGAAAATTACGGGCGACCAGTTCATGGGCTTCGTGAAGGGACGCAAATGGGACAGCCCGCGCGGACCCGTGATGATCGATCCGGAGGAGCGCGATATTATCCAGCAGATTTACTTGCGCCGGGTTGAGAAGCGCGATGGCAAATTGGTGAATATCGACTTTTTCACCACAGGCATGGTGAAGGACCCTTGGAAAATCGCCAATCCCAACGCGAAATGACCCAACAACGACAGTAGGATGAGGCCCAATCGCCGGAGGTATTGATTGGGCAGCAATAACCTATGCGTATAGCGGCCATGCGCTGTTGACATCGGTTCAATGCCTGATCCAAATAGCGACGCTGGAAACCCGCCGCGACTGAGATTCACGCGGGCTGCAAACGGACAGGGAGAGACTTATATGAAAAAGCTGGTTGGCGTCCTGGCGGGCGCTGCATTTTTGGCGAGCGCAGCCTCCGCCCAGGCCGAAGTCATCAAGATCGGACTGATCGCTAGTTTCTCCGGCGCTTTCGCTGTCTGGGGCCAGCAATTCCGGCAGTCCGTTGAAGCCTATCAAAAGGTCAACGGCAAATCGGTCGACGGCCACGAAATCCAGTTCATTTTCCGCGACAATGGCGGTGCGGATCCTGCCAAAAGCCGCCAGCTCGCAGAAGAATTGATTCTGCGTGAAAAAGTGAAGTTCATTACGGGCTTCGAACTGACGCCGAATGCTCTAGCGGTCGCCGAATTGATCACGGAAGCCAAGATCCCCACGGTGATCTTCAACGCCGCGACCTCGATGATTACGCGTTCATCACCCTATTTCGTGCGCACTTCCATGACCGTCCAGCAATATGTGGCGCCATTGCCCACATGGGCCGTAAAAGAAGGTGGTATCAAGACTGCCTATACGGTGGTGAGCGACTATGCGCCCGGCCATGACGCCGAAGAGATATTCATAAAGAATTTCGAGGCGGCTGGTGGGAAAATTCTAGGCAAGGATCGTATTCCGCTCAACGTAACCGACTTTGCGCCCTACATCGAACGCGCTGGCGCATCGGGCGCGCAGGCCGTCTATGTCTTCATTCCTGCCGGCGCGCCTTCGGTGTCGCTGGTGCGCGAATTCGCCAAGCGCGGCCTGAAGGACAAGGGCGTCAAACTGCTGGCTGGCGGTGAAGTGCAAGAAATCTTCCTGCCGGCCATTGGCGATGATGTGATCGGCACAATCTCCTCGGCCCACTACACTGAAACCAACACCAATCCTGAAAATATTTTGCTGCGCAAAACTCTGGTGGAAATGTTTGGCAAGGACGCAACGCCGGACATGGGGACGGTGGGCGCATGGGACGGCACGAAGCTGATCTACGAAGCCATCAAGCAGTTCGGACCGAAAATCACCGGCGACCAGTTCGTCAATTTCGCCAAGGGCCGCAAATGGGATAGCCCGCGCGGCCCGGTCATGATTGATCCGGTAGAACGCGACATTATCCAGCAGGTATATATGCGCCGCGTTGAAAAGCGTGACGGCAAGCTGGTGAATATAGATTTCTTCACCTCGGGAATGGTCAAGGATCCCTGGAAGGAAGCCCGGCCGGCGGGCAAGTAATCGAGCCTTCGGGCAGGGATATCCTATGCTGCTTTTCACAATATTGCTGGATGGGATCGCCTACGGGATGGTCCTTTTCCTGATCTCGGTGGGCTTGACGGTCACCATGGGGCTCATGCGGGTGGTCAATCTCGCGCATGGCTCTTTTGCCATGCTCGGTGGCTATCTCTCCTCGGTGATGATCCGCCACTACGGCGTGCCATTCATTTGGAGTACTCTGGGCGCGGCAATCGTTTGCGGCCTGATCGGCGGGTTGGCCGAGCTTACAATTTATCGCCCGCTTTATCGCAAGGGCGATCTTGCTCAGGTGTTGCTCACCTTCGGAATGATTTTCGTTTCCATTGCCGCCATGACGCTGCTGTTCGGACCAACACCTGTTGCAGAAAGCATGCCCAAATGGCTGGAGGGTCAAATTGACCTGGGCTTCCGCACCTATCCATCCTACCGCCTGTTCCTGATCGGCGTCGGAACGCTGCTGGCGATAGTGCTGTATTTCATCATCGAACGTTCGCTGTTTGGCGCGCGTCTTCGTGCCGCGGTGGACGATCCCGGGATGGCCCGCGCATTGGGCATCAACGTCAATCTGCTTTTTACGCTCACCTTTATTGGCGGCTGCGCGCTGGCGGGCTTTGGCGGCGCAATCGGAGCCGGCATCCTGCCGATTGAGCCATTCTACGCGTTAAAATATCTCGTGCTGTTCCTTGTCGTTGTGGTGATCGGGGGACTTGGTTCCTTTCGTGGGTCACTCGCGGCAGCTCTTTCCGTCGGCATTCTCGATACGGCGGGCAAATATCTCGTGCCGCAGCTTGGTTCCTTCCTGCTCTGGTTTATCGTGTTCGGCCTGCTGCTTTGGCGTCCGAACGGTCTGCTGCCACCGAAGTCCGCGACATGAGCGACCAAACCGCCACCAAACCTGCTCTCGATTTCACTCCGCCGAGATCGGGGCTGGCGGCCCTGCAATTGCGTGACGCCTGGCATCTGCTGCCATGGGGCATCGCCATCGCGTTCTATTTTTATGCAGACGGGTTTCATTCCTTCGGCACCAATGTGCTGATCATGGTTCTGTTCACGCTCTCGCTCGATCTGGCGCTCGGCTATGCGGGTATCATCACGCTGGGACACGCAGCTTTTTTTGGCATCGGCGCATACACTGCGGGCGTCGTCGCCGTGCATATGACGACAGATCCGATTGCCGGCCTCATCCTGGCGACGATCCTTGCCGGCATCCTCGGCGTACTGACCGGTATGTTGATCCTGCATACGCAGGGTGTCGCCATGTTCATGCTGACTCTCGCGATTGCGTCGATGTTTTACGAAGTTGCCAACCAGTGGCGCAGCGTGACCGGGGGTGACGACGGTCTCACTGTGCCGCGCTCGGCGCCGCTATTGGCCTATTTTGGCTTCGCAGGTTTCCGTTTCGATTTCCGGGGCATGACGGGCTATCTCTATACACTCTCGGTCGTCTTCGTCTGGTTTGTGATTGCCTGGCGCATCGTAAAATCTCCCTTCGGCCGTTCGCTTGATGGCATCCGCCAAAATCCACGGCGCATGCGCGCCATCGGGACGCCTGTCTGGTGGCGTCTGGTTGCGATGTACGGCATTTCTGCAGCGATGGCCGGGACGGCGGGCGGGTTACAGGCGCAAGCCACGCGCCTTGTCGGACTGACGTCACTGGAATTGCAACTCTCAGGCATAGTCGCCGTCATGCTTGTGCTCGGCGGCGAACGCAGATTGTATGGCGCGTTTCTGGGCGCGGTCTTTTTCATGGCTGTTCAGGATTGGGCGGCTGCGGTCAATCCCGTCTACTGGATGTTTGTCATCGGCGGATTGCTGATGGCGGTCGTGCTGTTTCTCGAAGGAGGCCTCATGGGCCTGCTCGACAAGATTTTCGGCATGTTCGCTGGCAAGCGCGTGGAGAACGCGCAACCATCCTCTAACGAAGTCAAGGCAGGAGAAGTCAAAACGGGAGACGCCAAATGAGCGTCGCTACCGGGGAGAAACCGGTCCTGTCCGTTCGCAGCCTGTGCAAGAATTTTGGCGCGCTGGCTGTTACCCAATCAGTATCACTGGATCTTTACCCAGGCGCCCGACTTGGCTTGATAGGCCCAAATGGAGCGGGCAAGACGACGCTTGTCAATCTTTTGACCGGCATGCTTGCGCCCAATTCGGGCGACATCAGTCTCAACGGTGAAAGCATCAACGGGATACGTCCAGAGCAGCGTGTGAAAAAAGGCCTGGTGCGCACGCACCAGATCAACACTCTGCTGATGGAGCACACAATGCGCGACAACGTCGCCATTGCAGTGGCCGAGCGGCGTGGCTTTGCCTGGCGTACATTGCGTTATGGTCCGCAATGGCGGGCTTGCCTCGAAGAAGCCCACACTTACCTCTCAGGCCTTGGTGTTGCCGCTGCAGGAGACCGCAGGGTTTCAGAACTGCCTTACGGGCAACAACGCCTTCTGGAAATTGCCATTGCGCTGTCGCTGAAGCCAAAAGTGCTTTTGCTGGACGAGCCCGGCGCTGGCATTCCCTCAACAGATTCCCACATTATCGACGAAGCACTGGAAAAGTTGCCCGCCGAAATCGCCATTCTCCTGATCGAGCATGACATGGATCTCGTGTTTCGTTTTGCCCGCGACATCACCGTGATGGTGCAAGGTGCAGTTTTGATCAGCGGGACACCGGCAGAAATTGCGAAAAATCCGGAAGTGCGGGCCGTATACCTTGGACGGAGCCAGCAGGTATGAGCGCGGCGCTGGCAGTCAAAGACCTCGTGGCCGGCTATGGGCCGACCATCATTCTGGATGGCATCAGCTTTGAAGTGCCCGAGAACGGCACTCTT
>CAMDKB010000041.1 GCA_945901195.1 Rhizobium sp. Q54 | reverse complement strand
TATATCCCTTGGCGGCAAAACGCTCCATCAGCTCGCTATGAATACCGCCAACGCCCTCGTTTGCCGCGCCCTGCAGCCCCGATGTGTGCACACCTCCGGGCATGTCGAAGCGCTCAATGAGTATGACGCTGACACCCATGCGCGCCGCGTGCAGGGCTGCCGCAAATCCTCCAGGCCCCCCGCCTACAACGACGACATCAGCTTCCGCGGTGATGGGAATCGTTGAAGCGGGAATTTCAATCTGTGTTGGCGTATCGACTGCGGTCGATCTCAGGGTTATGGCCACGTTGTCTCCAGCAGAAGTCTTGTTCAGCTACGCTCGTGCGCCCCGGGGCTTACGGAGCACCCATCAACAGGCGCACCCCCAAAAGCGATACCTCTGGTACATATGTAATAATGACCAGCGCTATAAGATAGATGAAGAGGAAGGGCACGATGCCCTTGTATATCTTCATCACGTCGATACCGAGCACCGTCTGGGCCACGAAAATATTGATGCCGAATGGAGGATGGAACAGGCCTATGGCGAGGTTCACGGTGACAATGATGCCAAAATGCACTGTATTGATACCAAGTGCTTTGACGACCGGCACCAGCAGCGGCATCAACAGCAGGATTGATGACAGCGGATCGAGAAAGCAGCCGACGACAAGGAGTAAAACATTCACGGCCAGCAGGAATTGCCAGGCTGAGACGTCGGCGCCGTTCAACATGGCGACGAGCGTCGCTGGCACCTGATTGACGGTCAACAACCAGGAGAACACACCGGCGCATGCCACGATGATAATCACCTGCGATGTGAAAAAAACTGTCGAAGCAGCGGCCCCCAGGATTTCAGCAAAGCTCAGCTCGCGAAACACGAAGCGCGTGACAATCGCGGCATAAATAATCGCAACTGCAGCTGATTCCGTCGGCGAGAACACGCCGCCATAAATCCCGCCAAGGATAATGAAAGGCGCGCCAAGCGCCCATAGACCCCGGCCGGTCGCAGTCAGGAAATTTTTGGAATCGAACGGCTCGCCTTTGCCAAATCCGCCCCACCAGGCGCGCCAGATCACATAGGCGGTGAGCATGATCGACAAGAGCAGGCCCGGGAATATTCCCGCAGCATAAAGTCTGGGCACGGATTCTTCGGCCGCTGCGCCGTAGACGATCATGGGGATCGAAGGCGGTATGATGATGTCGATTGCGCCAATGGCCGTCACGAGTCCGGCGCTGAAATTTTCCGGATACCCAGCCTTGCGCATGGCCGGATACATGACCTTGCCTATGGTTGCCACAGTCGCAGCGCTGACGCCGGAAATCGCGCCGAAAATCGCGGCCGCACCGACCGAAGTCACGCCCAGACTGCCGCGGACTGACCCGACACCTGCCTGCACGAAATCCACCAGCCGCTGCGCGACGCTGCCGCGCCCCATCAATTCGCCGGCATAGATGAAAAACGGCACGGCCAGCAGTGACGAGGCATTGATGGAGCCGAACAGATTTTGATGGAGCGCCGCCAGCGGCACATTCATGAAGAAAACCAGCGCGACGGAAACCGCACTCAGAAGTACGATGAAGATGGGGAACCCGATGAGCAGAAGAATGATCGGCAGAATGCAAAGCGAGAAGATCATAAGCCCATCCCCTCGCTCGTCTGACCTGATGCAGGCGTGGGCCTTATTTCCCTGTAGGCCTGCCAAAGACAGACCAGAAATATCAGCCCAAATCCTAGTGTCAGTGAGCCGTGTGGAATCCACATGGGCGTATGGGCCGCGTCGCTCAGCCGCCCCAGATCATAAGTGCGCCAGGTGAAATCCTGGGAGTTGAAAAATACGAAACCGCACAATACCAGCATGGTCAGGAGTTCGATCGCGCGCAAGGCTGTGCGGATATTTGGGGAAAAGAGGCGCGCCAGCGCGTCCATCCGCAAATGCGCATTGCGCCAGGTGACGATGGCAGCGCCTAAAAACGTGACCGCGATCATGATGAAAATCTGAATTTCGTCGGCCCAGAGGATCGAGGTGCCAAAAATATAACGCCCGACGACATTGGTGAAGTTCAGCAAGACAGCAAAGAGAAACGCTACGGCCAGCGCGAGTTCCAGCGCCCGCGCGGCGCGATCAATCAAACGGTCAACCATTGGTTCCCCTCCGCTGTCCCAGCCTTGAACTTCCGGCTAGCGATATTTTTTCGCTGCAGCGACGAAGGCGTCGTAGTCCTCCTTGAATTTTGGATTCGACGCTGTGACTTTGGGGACTACGCTGGCCACCGCTTCGAGATATTTCTTGGCGTCTTCGAGCGCCAGCGTAATATTCTCGCCTCCGTTCTTCGTCCAGGCTTCACCTAACCGCTTGTTGTCTTCGACCCCACGTGTGGAAAACAAGGTTTCATGCCGCCTGGCTTCCTCGCGGACAATGCCCTCAAGTTCTGGCCCAAGTGATTTCATCCAGCGACGATTGACCAGACCAGCCGCCACGACATAGCTGCCGGGCACATAGGTAGCGGTCTTGGCCACATCATAATATTTGAACGGGATGAAGACCGCATGGATTGCCGTGGCCCCATCAATGGCCCGGTTCTGCAGCGCCGGCAGCACTTCGCCAAGCGGCATCGAGAGGGGTGATGCGCCAAGCGATCGCAAAGGATCGTTATGCAACGCAGTGCCGCCCGCAGTCCGGATTTTCATGCCTTTCAGATCACCAATAGTGCGGATCGGTTTTGTCGAGACGATCATCAGGTGACCATTAAGATAGGTCAAAAGCGGCTCGACCCCTTTGGATTCGCCAAATGTTGCAATGCGTGCCCGAATTTCCGGGTCGTTGAACACCTTCTGTCCGTGCTCGATGCTATCGAAAAGTCCGGCCGTGTCGAGGGTCTGGAACCGCGGCTCAAGGCCGACAAAAAAGCCTATGGCCGGAAAAGTCGCCTCGATGGTCCCCATGGATACGCCATCGACTGTTGCGGGTATCTGCCCCAATTGGTTCGACGGATAGATTTCGACCTTCACTTTTCCCTTGGTGCGATCCTCTACAGAGGCCTTGAAGGCCTTCATCCATTCGTGGCTCACGTCATTGATCGTTGGCAGGGACAATTTCATCGTGAATTGCTGCGCGGATGCCGGGCCTGCCATGCCCAGAACCAGACCAGCGGCCATAAGTGAGCGGCTGAATTCATTTCCCATGTATTACCCTCCCTGATGAACGCCTGGCGGCTCACGCTGACGTTTAATTTTGTTTGAGAGAGTTTAACCGGCTTTCGCTCATGCGCAAGCATCTGTCCTCCCCGGCCCGTAGACTCAAAACTGGACGCACCTGCATACGCTGGCTAAAAGCGCGCACACGTTCACGGCAACGCCGTCCCGGAAAAGATCAGATCCCATGACGCAACAAACTGAAACGGCCTCGGGCGGCAGGCCGGCCTCCCCGCTGCTGGCGTTTATAGCTTCGCCTGTGCTTGCGGTCGTGTGCGCCATGTTCTGCTGGGGTGCGACGACTATTGTCGTGCGCTACTTGCGGGATGATGCTCCGCCCATGGGCCTGGCGTTCTGGCGCAATCTGGCATCCTGCCTGATCCTGCTGCCGTTCGCGATCAAGCCGCTCATTGCGCAATGGGCTCTGATTCGCGCCAATATGGGCCTTCTGGCCATGCAGGCCGCCCTGCTGTGGGTTGGTGGCAACGCGCTGTTGTTTCTCGCCATGCAATACACGACCGCGATTAACGGCGCGGTCATAAATTCGGTCGAACCCGTTTTCATTATTATTTTCGCGGCGCTCATCTTTCGCGACAAATTCACGGGTGTTCAGGCCTTCGGCGTCGCCTTGTCCCTGGCGGGTGTCCTGTTTCTGATTTCCGATGGCTCCCTCGACCGGCTGCTAAAACTCGAGTTGAATATAGGAGATCTCATCGTCACCGTCGCCTATGCGTTCTGGGCGCTTTATGCGGTGTTCCTGAGAAAAGTACCACGCAGCATCGACTCGCGGGCGCTCGTCTTCATGCTCATCGCGTTTGGCTCCCTGTTCATCCTGCCGCTTTATCTGATCGAAGCGGCGATGTTTCGTGCATTCAAGGCAACCACGCTGACTGTATCGACCATCATCCTGCTGGCGATCTTTTCAAGCGTGATCGCGACATTGCTCTGGAATCGCGGCATTACGCTCATGGGTGTGACGCGCGCTGCGTTATATCTGCATTTGATACCGGTATTTACCGTTATCCTCGCCATTCTGTTTCTCGGTGAGGCCCTGGCGTTTCATCACTTTGTCGGCGCGGCGCTTGTGGCGACTGGCATATTCATAACCTCGCGCCAGGGTGCGCATTAAGGCGGCGCGAAGTTACGCCGTCACCCATTCAACATTTTCTCCATCGAACAGCGAGACGATCTCGCCTTCCTCTCCGATGCGGACAGGCGCGGGCGAAAATGGCTGCTGCCGGCGATAGGTCACGCGCTCTTCATGAGGCGGCAGGCCATAGAAAGCTGGCCCATTGAGGCTGGCGAAAGCCTCGAATTTATCGAGCGCGTTTTCTTCATCGAACACGCGCAAATAAGCTTGAACCGCCACCGGCGCACTGAAAACTCCAGCGCAGCCACATGCCGCCTCTTTCAAATGCCGCAGATGCGGTGCGGAATCGGTGCCCAGAAAGAAAGTTTTCTCACCTGAGGTCGCAGCCTTGCGCAAGGCAAGCTGGTGCGCTTCACGCTTGAGAACCGGAAGGCAGTACATATGTGGGCGCAGCCCGCCCTGAAACAGAGCATTGCGATTGTAGAGCAGGTGCTGTGGCGTGATCGTCGCGGCCACGCGGTCTGGATGGGCGCGCACCACGTCAACGCCTTCTGTTGTCGTGATATGCTCAAGCACGATGCGCAACTTTGGAATACGGGCCAGAACGGGCACAAGCACTTCGTCGATGAACCCCTTTTCACGATCAAATATATCGACCTGGCTACGCGTCAGTTCGCCATGCGCCAGCAGGGGAATCCCGGCTTCCGCCATGGCTTCAAGCACCGGGTAGATGCGGTCAATGGACGTGACGCCAAAGTGGGAATTGGTTGTCGCATGGGCCGGATAAAGCTTGGCCGCCGTGAAGACGCCATCGTGATATCCCTGCACCAGATCAGCAGAATCCGTGTCATCCGAAAGGTAGCAGGTCATAAGGGGCGTAAATTTGACGCCTGCAGGAATGGCGGCGCGAATGCGGTCGCGATAGGCTTTGGCCAGCGCCGTAGTGGTGACCGGTAGCGCGAGATTGGGCATCACGATAGCGCGACCGAACATGCGGGCCGTGTAAGGCACAACCTCACGCAACACGCTGCCATCCCGCAAGTGAACATGCCAGTCGTCTGGCCGCCTGATGGTGATTTCCTGCATGCGAATGTCCTTGTGAGTCCTCACCCCGCACGCCGAAGGCAATCCGGGATCGCTGGAGTATTTCATGCCTGCGATCCCGGAGAAATGCTACGCATTTTTCGAGGATGACAATTCCTGATCGGGGGTCGCTGCGTGAATCATGCTGGCGCCGGGACGGCAAAGTTTGGTAGACAGAGATCAACATCCAGCGTCCGATCAGCGGGCATCCGAACGGGAGGAATACATGCCGATTGCCAAAGTCCGCGGCGTCAATATCCGTTACGCCATTTACGGCGAAAAAGGCCCGATGGTCGCCCTGATCACCGGCGGCCGCCGTGGCCATGACGAATTCGTTCCATTGGCCCAAAAGGTAGCCGCCGAGGGCTATCGCGTCCTCCTGCATGATCGCCGCAACACCGGCGCCTCAGACGTGCTGATCGAAGGTGAAGACGGCGAAGAAGCAATCTGGACCGATGATCTCTATGAATTGCTCGGCCAATTGGGCGAAAAGCCGGCCTTCATCGGCGGGTCGTCCTCTGGCGCGCGCACGTCGATCCTGTTTTATCTGCGCCATCCCGATGCTGTGAAGGCGCTGCTGCTATTCCGCATCACCGGCGGTCCGCATCCGGAGGCCCGGCTGCCAGAGAATTATTATGGCCAATATATCAAGGCTGCCGAACAGGGCGGCATGGCGGCCGTCTGCGACACCGAGCAATATCGCGAACGCATTGCCGCCAACCCCGGCAACAAAGACCGGCTGATGGCGATGGACCCCAAAGCCTATATTGCGCAAATGAATCATTGGCTCGACATTTTCACGGCCAACAAAGGTTCGCCGATCATGGGCGTCACCGAGGCGCAGTTGCGTTCCATCAAAGTGCCCGCAGTTGTCATCCCCGGCAACGACAAGACGCACAATTCCAGCGCCGGCCGCGCCGCGCATGCATTGATCGCCGGCAGCATCCTGCATCAACTTCCCATCACCGATCAGGATGTGGATCTGCAGCCCTACGATCAATGGGCCCCTCTGGAACCGGAGATCGTGGCGACCTTTGTCACGCTTATGAAAAAGGTTGAAGCGGGAACGGCATAATCGAATGCCACTCATTCTCGCAGTCGACACGGGCGGCACGTTTACAGATCTCGCCGCCTACGACACTGAGACAGGGCAGGTCTCCTATGCCAAGAGCCCGACCACTTACGGGGATCTTGTCGAGGGGATCGCCGCCTGCCTTGAACGCACCGGCCTTTCGCTGGCCGATGCAGCCATGTTCAAACACGGGACGACGCTTGTCATCAACGCGCTGCTGCAAAGGCGCGGCGCGAAGACCATGCTCGTCACCAATAAAGGGTTCCGCGACATCATAGAGGCGGGGCGCGGCAACAGGCCGGTTCCGTTTGATCTGGGCTACCGGCGCGAGGCGCCCCTTGTCACACGCGAATGGCGGCTCGAATGCGGCGGACGCATGGAAGCCGGGGGCGAAGAGATCGAACCGTTGGACCTGGCGGCGCTGGCAGATATCGCCCGGCGGGCGCGGGACGGCGGCATCGAAGCCATCGCGATTTCCTTCATCAATTCTTATGCGAATCCAGCGCACGAGAAAGCTGCGGTCGAAGAGCTGCGCGCCCAATTGCCCGGCGTCTTCGTGACATCCGGCGCAGACCTTTCACGCGAATGGTTCGAATATGAGCGCACGTCCACGGCAGTCGCCAATGCCTTTGTCGGTCCGCAGGTCGGGGCTTACATCCGGCGGCTCGAAAGCCGGTTTGGCGAGCGCGGGTTTTCGGGCAGCCTGTTGTTGATGGCTTCGAGCGGCGGCCTGTTGTCTGCCGAACGCGCGTCGGAAAGGCCGGTTGCGTTGATCGAATCCGGCCCTGTTGCCGGCTGCATAGGCGCTGCGGCGCTGGCAGGACAACTTGGCATCGAACGCGCCATCGCCTTCGACATGGGCGGCACGACGGCCAAATGCGCATTGGTCGATCACGGCCGTTTCGATGTGAAATCCATCTATTATGTAGGCGGCTATGCCTATGGCTTTCCCGTGCGCGCTGCTGTCGTCGATATCGTGGAAGTCAGCGCGGGCGGGGGCTCCATCGCCTGGCTCGACACTCAGAACAGACTGCAGGTCGGCCCGCAAAGCGCAGGCTCCGAGCCGGGGCCGGTTTGCTACGGACGTGGCGGTGAAAATCCAACCGTGACAGACGCCAACATCGTGCTTGGCCGTCTTGATGCAGACGCTTTCCTCGGCGGCGAGATGAAACTGGACGCCGCAGCCGCACGCGCTGCAATGGGCAACAAGATAGCCGGGCCTTTTGGCCTTGCAGGGGATACCGGCCTCGACAGCGCCGCCAATGGAGTGTTGCAGATTGCCCTGCTCACCATGTCCGGCGCGGTCAAGCAGATCAGCATCGAACGGGGTTATGATCCGCGTGATTTCACGCTGATCGCCTATGGCGGCGCGGGCCCGCTACACGCTTCAGCATTGGCGCGTGAGCTGCATATTCCCCGTGTCGTCATCCCGCCAGAACCCGGGAATTTCGCAGCCACTGGCATGTTGCTGGCAGATGCGCGCGTCGATGAAAGCACCACGATCCTGCGCGACCTCGATGCTTCCGCATTCGTCATCACCGATGCATGGTTCGCTGACGCGGAAGCGCAGGCAACAGCCACACTGAAGCAGGAGCCCGGCGCGGGAACACCTCAGTTCCAGCGCTTTGCCGAATTACGTTACAAGGGGCAGATGCATTCCGTGCGCACCCCCATGGCTGCAAATGCGCCCGAACTGCAGGACAATTTCGAACAGGTCTATCGCGCGCGCTACGGCCATGCGCAAACGGGCCTGCCGGTGGAACTGGTGGGGCTTCATTCGGTGGCCTCTGCCCCGCTGCCCGGACCGGCCATTTCCAATATTTCGCAACGCGTTGCAGGTGGTAGCGCCATCGAGGCTGCGTCGCGGCCTGTTTATTTTGCTGAAGCGCGCGGCAGACTCATGACCCGCATTTATCACCGTGCCTCGCTCGCGTCTGGCTTCAGTGCGGATGGTCCTGCCGTGATCGAGGAATATGGATCGACAACAATCATTGGCCCTCATGATCATTTCACGATTGGCGCATTGGGCGAAATCCTCATCGACTGCACCGGAGCCGCTTCATGAGCACGATTGCAGACGACGACATCGATCCAATCACGCTGGAGATCATCCGGCATGCGCTGATCGCCATTCCCGACCTCGTGGATGCCAATATCACCCGCACGGCCTATAGCCCGCTGATCTTTGAGTACAAGGATTATGCTGTTGGCATTGTCGATGCGGGCGGCGAACTGGTGTCGCAATGCCGGGGCGGCATTCCCCTGTTTGTGACGACGGCACTGGGCGATGCGGTGCGCGATGGCGTTGTCATTCATGGCGCAGATGGCATTGGCCCCGGTGATGTTCTGGTGACCAATTACGTTGGCACGCAGGGCCAGCATCTCAACAATGCAGTAATGTATACACCGGTCTTCGTGGAAGACTCATCGCGGCCTTTCGCCTGGTTTGCCGTACTTGTGCACTGGTGCGATATCGGCGGGCTTGCGGAAGGTTCCATCGATGGTGCTGCGCGCGAGATTTATCAGGAGGGCCTGCATCTTCGTTCGGTCAAGGTCGTGACGGGCGGCAAGAAATGCGAAGATATCTGGCGCACCATCGGCCTGAATTCGCGCACGCCGGACATGCTGCTGGGCGATGTGGAGGCGCAGCTCGCAGGTTGCCTGCTCGGACGTTCACAATTTGAAGACCTGATCAAGCGCTACGGCACGCGCGCTGTACGCAAGGCGATCGAAACCATATGGGACCGTTCCGACGCAGCGGCGCGGGACGTTGTTCGCGCCCTGCCGGATGGCGTCTATGAGGCTGAATCCTGGCTCGATGGCGACGGCGTGGACAGAAATCGCAAAGTCCGGATCCATGCAAAGGTAGATGTGCGCGGCGACACCATGAGTGTCGATCTCTCGGGCGTGGAAGAGCAATTGCCAGGGCCGTTCAATTCAGGCTTTACCGGCGGCGCAATGACAGCGGCGCGCATCGCGTTCAAATATCTGACCACGCCCGGCGAGCCGGCAAATTCGGGCGCATTTCGCGCACTGGATGTCATCTGCCCGGAAGGGCGCTTTCTCAATGCGCGCTATGGCGCGCCCATGGGGCTGTATTCGTCGCCACTCCCCACAGTGATCGATACAATCCTGCGCGCCATCGCGCCGGCCTGTCCGGAGCGCGTTTCGGCCGGCCATTTCGCGGATTTTTCGCTGTTCCGTATTTATGGCCCGCATCCAAAAACGGGCAAACTTTACAATATGTTTGGATCAGGCTTCGGTGGCTGGGGCGCGCTGCGCGATGGCGACGGTCCCGGCCCGTTCAAGACCATGGCCCATGGAGATGTGCTGGAAGTGCCGGTGGAACTGCACGAAGCCACAACGCCCGTGCGTGTTGAAGCTTGCGAATTCATCCCCGATACCGGCGGTGCCGGCACGACGCGTGGTGCTCCGGGATTGCGCAAAGTTTTTCGCGCGCTCGTGGAGTCAAAAATGTTTGTGGTCTTCGCGCGCGTCACCAGCAAACCCTGGGGCCTCGAAGGCGGGCGCGAAGGCGCCACGGGGCAGGCCATCCTTTATCGCGAAGGTGCAGAGCCGCGCATCATGCACAAGGAATGGGGCGTGCCGTTGCATCCCGGCGACCGCATCGAATTGCAGACCGGTGGCGGCGGAGGGTTCGGCCCGCCAGAATTGCGCGATCCGGCCCGTGTCGCAGAGGACGTGAGGCAGGGCTATGTGACCCGCCAAGCCGCCGAACGGGACTATGGCGTGGTTGTGGGTGCTGACGGGCGTGTGGATGAAGCGGCAGGGAAAGTATTGCGCGGCCTCTCAAGCCAATAACCTGCAATCGCCCGCCCTGTGCGATGATCGTCTGTGCGTGCGTCCCGTGGATGCGCCGCACAGAAATATTTCACTCCCCAACCATGCGCGCCCGCGCCCGCAGCTTTTCCGTTTCGCTCTTCAACTGGCCGCAGGCCGCCAGAATATCTCTCCCGCGCGGGGTTCGGACGGGGCTCGCATAGCCAGCATCAAAGATAATATCGGAAAACCGTTCGATGGTTTCCCAATCGGAACATTCGAATTTCGTGCCGGGCCAGGGATTGAACGGGATGAGGTTGATCTTCGCGGGGATGCCCTTGAGCAGGCGCACCAGCGCGCGTGCTTCTGCGAGCGTATCGTTGACGCCCTTGAGCATGACATATTCAAACGTGATGCGCCGCGCGTTGGAAACGCCGGGATAGGTGCGGCAGGCCTCCATGAGTTCCGCGACCGGATACTTCTTGTTGAGTGGCACCAGCGTATTGCGCAAATCATCGTTGGTGGCGTGCAGGGAAATCGCCAGCATCGCGCCTGATTCCTCGCCCAGCGGCGCAATCTGCGGCACGACGCCTGCCGTCGAGACGGTGATACGGCGTTTGGAAAGCGATAATCCCTCGCCATCAGACAGCACACCCAGGGCATCGCGGACGTTGTCGAAATTGTAGAGCGGCTCGCCCATGCCCATGAACACGATATTGGAGACCGCGCGCACGCCCTCGCCATGCGGCACGATGCCGTCGCCGGGGGCCACGCCTCCGGGAAAATCGCCGAGCCGATCGCGTGCGACCACCACTTGCGCGACGATTTCCTGCGTTGTCAGGTTACGCACCAGCTTCTGTGTCCCGGTGTGGCAAAAGGTGCAGGTCAGCGTGCAGCCGACCTGGCTGGAAACGCACAGCGTGCCACGATCGCTTTCGGGGATATAGACGCACTCGATTTCGGCGCCCTTGTCGGACGCGCTGGTTGGCGGCATGCGCATCAGCCATTTGCGGGTGCCGTCTTTGGAGACCTGCTCGGTCACGATTTCCGGCCGCGCGAGCGAAAAATGATCCGCCAGTTTAGCCCGCATGCCCTTGGCAATGTTGAGCATCTGGGAAAAATCACGAGCGCCCTGATAATAGATCCAGTGCCAGAGCTGGCCGGCCCGCATACGGATTTCCCGCTCGGGAATCTCAAGGGTGCGCAAGGCGTCCGCAAGGCCGGTGCGCGTGAGTCCCACAAGCGATGGCAAGGCGCTCACTGGCGCGGCGGTTTCGGCGATGATCTGATCCATGGCCCTTATATAGCTGCAAGCTCCGGGAATCGCCATGTGCGCGCTGCCAAGCTTTTGCGAAGCGAAGAGGTTAGCCGCATCGTTCTGGCAAGCGCGGAAGCGCGTCCTTGGTGTCAGTCGGTGTTCTTGCGCAATTTGTCGGCCATATCAGGCCTCCGCTCGCGTGTAAGGCGCTCGGCCTCTTCACGCCGCCATCTGGCGATTTTCGCGTGGTCTCCCGAGAGCAGAACTTCGGGAATATTCATGCCCTCCCATTCACGGGGACGGGTGTAATGGGGATATTCCAACAGGCCGTTCTCGTGACTTTCCTCGGCTCCAGACGCCTCTTTGCCCATCACGCCTGGGATGAGACGGACGCAGGCGTCGATCAGAACCATCGCGGCAATTTCCCCGCCCGACAGCACGTAATCGCCAATCGAGACTTCCTCCAGCCCGCGCGCGGCAATGACACGTTCATCGACGCCCTCAAAGCGCGCGCAGATGATGATCGCCCCGTCCCCTTGTGCAAGTTGGCGCACGCGCGCCTGCTTCAGCGGCTTTCCGCGCGGCGACATCAAAAGGCGCGGGCGCGCGTCACCTGCCATGTCGGCGTCGAGTGCGGCGGCCAGCACGTCGGCGCGGATCACCATGCCCGGGCCGCCTCCCGCTGGACTGTCGTCGACATTCCGGTGCTTGCCGATGCCGTGATTGCGGATGTCATTCACATCAAGCGCCCAGAGCCCGCGCGAAAGCGCATCGCCCGAGAGCGACAGGCCGAGCGGGCCGGGAAACATGTCCGGCATCAGGGAGAAGACGCTCGCGCGCCAGGGCAGGGTCATCGGCTTTTCAGCCCTTTTCGTGGTTGGCAGATTCAAGGAACCAGCTCTCTACAGCTCCAAATCCCTTGATGTCGATAATGCCGCGCGGCTCGAATGCGAATTCGCGCGTTCGCACCTCGTTGTCGCCGACCAGCCTGCGATATACCGATTCGTTGATCTGGATACGTCCGGCCACACCGCTGGCTTCCAGCCGCGCCGCGAGATTTACAGCATCGCCCCAGACATCATAACTGAATCGCCGGGCGCCAATGACACCCGCCATGACCGGCCCCGAGGCGATGCCAATGCGCATTTTCAACGGCGCATTGAAACGGCGTGCGGTTTCCTCAAGGGCAACCTGCAAATCCAGCGCGAACCTCGCCATGTTCTGAACGTGGTTGGCAGTCGGCTCGGGTGCGCCGGAAACCGCCATATAGGCATCGCCAATTGTTTTGATCTTTTCAACGCCGTGCTTGTCCGCCAGGCTGTCAAACGCGCGTATGAGATGGTTGAGCATCGCCACAGTGCGCCGCGCACCAAGGTCCTTGGCGATCTGCACGAAGGCTTGCAGATCGGTGAACAGCACGGTGATCTCGGCAAAGCTGTCGGCCAGTGGATGTCCCGGCCGTGACGTCAGCCGCTCGACAATCTTGGAGGGCAGCACGTTGTGCAATAATTCCTCTGTCGTTCTTTCAGCCTCTTCCACCAGTGCGAACGCATACCAGACCAGCGCAGCAATAACGCCGAACGTTGTGATCGCCGAGGAGACATAGAGCTGGTCGATCAGTGCAGGATCAGCGGCAATCAACGCCCTTTCCTGCGGAAAAAGGAACCAGGCTGCGGTATGGGCGCCCAAGGTCGCCAGAACGATCATGCCGACCAGTAGCGGCCGTTTGAGGCCGAACACGAAGAATGGCGCAGCCGCGCCGACTATGAGATTGATGTGGATGCCCGTATTTCGCCCGAGCAGGGCAGCGAAAACAAAAAGCGCGGCAATTTCGGTAAACGTAATCAGCAGCCCGCCCGCCATTTCGCCAAAGCGGTGCGTGAAGGGAACGGCAAGTCCCATGAAAACCAGCGCGACGTTGAGCCAGATGAATGGCTGGTATTTCGTAAAATCCGCCAATGCGAAACTCAACGCATATTGTGCGGAAAAGATCACGATCAACCAGGCCATGCCGTTGAGGACTTTCAGCCGGCGGGCAATCTTGGGCGGGTAAATCGCTGTGCCATAGGCGAGCACGCGCTTCAGGCGGCGCAACAGTGGCCTCAGCCTTTCTTCGGCCATGGAGAAAACCCCGGCCAGCATCGCATTCTCCGCCGTTTGCTGTTGGTCCGCAGTCGCCAAAGACCAAATTCACTCTCGGTCTTGAGCGTAACTCCGGAATGGCGAACGAGCAAAACGCTTTGGCGCGTCCGGATCAATCGGCTAAAATATCGGAATCACTGGCGCACTTTGGCGCGCCGCGCCAACCGGGCCACCCTGAATGCGTTTTCAGTTTTTATCCCGTCTTGCGGTTTCGCCAACGCTCCGGCGCGCGGCACGCGCCTACAAGGACGCCTGGAAGCTATTTTATTTCTGGCCCTTGCCTGCCCTGCGCAAATCGCGCTTTGCAAAACTCGGTGTTGATCGCCGAGAGCCGCTGGGTGTCGCTGAGATAAACCTGGCAAGTGAGTGCAAGTGCCGACACACCTCCCACTATGTGCCGTTGACGCGCGAAACCATTCGGCAGCTCACGGCGAGTAATGGTGACACCTCCACCGCCCGCCTTTTTGGAGCGACAGCGGCCGTCAGCGAGCTCGACACTTTTGCGGATTTTGACGCATGGCGTGTGCAGGTTTCGCGCGCCACCAGCGGCAAATATCATCGCAGCGCCAACAAGGCGCGCCGTATGGGCTATAGCGCGCGCGTGGTGGGGTTCAACTCCTGTCATCGCAGCGTCTACGAATTGACGGGCTCGAAATTCCGTCGGTCGAAGGGCCTTCCGGTCTGGGCCGCCCTCATCGCGCCACCCGCGACCCTTGTGGATACAAAAAAGCCACCGGTAGCGCCCGTTTGTCCAGAGCATTGGCGCTATTGCTGGGGTGCGTTCAAGACAACCGGCGCAGGCGAAAAGCTTGTCGCTTCTGCGATTCTCGTCCGGGCAGGCAATACAGTCTGGATCCAGAGGTTCATTGGTCACGGGGACGCCTTGAAAGATGGCGTCACCAAATTGCTGATCTTCGACATCATGCAATGGCTGCTGGCGCGGGCTGAACCGGGCACCCAGGGCATTCGTTATCTCCTGCACGGCTCAATCGAGGAGGGCGACGACGGCCTTTTCGACTGGAAGCGATATCTTGGCTTCAAGCCGATGCTGCTCGACAGCGCGCACGCCTCTTAACGAAGGTGGATTGCAGCCCTATATGCGTCCTCTTGCTCCGCATGGAGCGATGTGAATACGGGGGTTGCCCCGCCGGAGAGATTGCCATGATGAATGTTCGCCGTAGCGCTGAGCGTGGCCGCGCTGATTTTGGCTGGCTTGACAGCAAGCACACGTTTTCTTTTGGCGAATACCACGATCCCCGGCAGATGGGATTTGGCTCGTTGCGCGTCATCAACGAGGACAAGGTCGCAGGTGGCGGCGGCTTTCCGCCACACGGCCACCGTGAAATGGAAATCATAAGTTATGTGCTGGAAGGCGAACTTGAACACAAGGATTCAACGGGCGGCGGCTCGGTTATCCGGCCGGGGGACGTTCAGCGCATGAGCGCAGGCACTGGCATCACCCACAGCGAGTTCAACGCGTCGAAAACAACGCCTGTGCATTTTTTGCAAATTTGGGTTCTGCCGGCAACGCGCGGTATTGCGCCCGGCTATGAACAGAAGACTTTTCCTGCAGCGGAAAAGCATAATCACTTGCGCCTCGTCGCCGCGCAGGATGGCCGCGAGGGTGCGCTCACCATTCATCAGGATGCTGATATCTACGCAGCGGTTCTGGACGGCGGGCACACCGTGAAGCACACGCTTAAGCCGGGCCGCCTCGCCTGGGCCCAGGTGGCGCGTGGCAGCGTCATGGTCGACGGCGAAAAGCTCGAGCAAGGCGACGGCGTTGCGATCAGCGATGTTTCACAAATCATGATCGCTGATGGGGGCGATGGCGTTGAAATCATCCTGTTCGATATGGCGGCTTAGAGCATCGCGCGAAAAAGTGGTCCCGGTTTACAGCACGCTGATCTAGAGCGCCTTGCAGCGAATTTGAATCGAAATCTGGGTTCAGGGATTCCCAAGACGCGGCAAATCAGATTCAATCCTCCTGCTGGGGCGAGCATGGAGACTTGCGATGCCGCGTAGCTATTCGAACGATCTTCGGGTTCGGGTCATT